>DAINRZ010000220.1:0-6435 GCA_036741575.1 Kapaibacterium sp. (SeqCode) | reverse complement strand
CCGCGACGGCAATGATGTTGCTCTTATTGCAGGCGGCCTGATGGTATGGGAAGCATTGCTGGCAGCCGAAGAGCTTCAGTCAAAACACGGTATCTCTGCCAGGGTTATAAATAATCATTCAATTAAACCTATCGACGTGAAAACTATTACCGACGCTGCACGCGAATGCGGAGCAATCGTAACCGCTGAAGAGCACCAGATATACGGCGGCATGGGCTCGGCTGTTGCCGAAGTCGTTGTGAAGAATTACCCTGTGCCCATGGAGTTTGTGGGCGTCACCGACAGATTTGGCGGAAGCGGCGAACCCGAAGAACTAATGGTTTACTTCGGATTGACATATAAAGAGATCGTTGCCTCGGCTCTGAAAGCTATCGAGCGCAGGGACAAAGGATCAGCAGGATACCGTTTGCCGGTCGATGTTGTAAAATAGCCTGATTAAGGCTTAAACTCAAATTCACCGACGTTAATTACTTCTTTTTTATCTTTGAGCCGGAGCGTAATCTCCTGGCTCTTTTGTTTTGAAGTGCCGAAATTGGTTGTCAGAAGGACCTGTATAGTCGTTGCTCCTGCAAGCACCTGCTGTGTATTGCCATAATAATTAACTTCGATGGTGTATTTTCCGGGTTGGGCCTTCTTGAGCAGAAATTCTTCGGGGCCATAGCCTCGGGTAAAGTCGCGTGACATAATAGCGCCTATATAAGTTAAATTATTGCCGTAAAAGCACTTTTCTCCGTTAGGATCTGTCACCCAGAGGTCCATATCCGTTAGGTCAGCGTCCCAGGTAAGTATTACCCTCATATCGACCGGCATGTTAAAGAGCAGCCGCTTGTCGAACTTTGCCGGGTCGATTGCAGAGCCGCCGTTAGCAAGCATTGCATTCATTTCATTAAGAGCAACAACTTCAATTTCGGGGAAGCGTTCGTCCCATTTAGTTTTTACTACATGCCAGAACATATCGGCAGAGCGCGCAAACTGTTTGTCGGCTTCGAGCGCCAGGGCAAGGTCGCGGTATGATTGAGGTTCTTCTTCCCTTATTTTCAATACTTCTTCGAAAACGGCAATTGCTAATTTGAAATAGCCGAGTTGTTTAAGCCTGTAACCTAATATCCTGAGTAGCTGGTGGTTTTCGAGTTCCATCTCGGCAATATTCGAAAGTATCCTCAGCGCCTCGCCTCTCCTGCCTTTTTCAATAAAGAAATCGGCAACATCGAGATAGAATGCCGAGCTGTTAGCATAATCTTTTCTCTGCTTCAGGTATTCGTTTATTAATCCGTCATCAGTGGCGGCCTTCAAATCTTTCAGATAAGGGGTGTCCGGTTCCCATTTCTTGAGCGTAATAGTGCCTTCGCTTGTGCCCGAGGCTGCTTCATCTTCCTTCTTTTCGAGTTCGTCTGTAGGCGGCGCTCCTTCTGGGACAGCTGCCACTTCTCGAGAAGAAAACCCAACAGAAAGCGGTGAATCCTCTTCGTCGCCGCCCCTGTCGCCGCCGTTCATGCTTTTATCCTTCCTTTTATTAATAATTTCCGGAGTTCCAAAGCTGAACTTGGTATTCCACCATTCTTTCCTTTTATTAAATCTCTCCAACACTTCATCCAAGTGGCTTTTCTCTGCAGCCTTGCTTTCGGATTCAATTTTTTCAATTGCCGCCAAATACTCTTTTTTCAGTTCTTCGGGCGGAGTAATCCTGTTCTCTACGTAATCCTCGAGGCGTTCCAGCACAATAAGCGAGGTATTCCTTGTAACGATGGACATCTCCTTTGCCAGAGACGTTATTTCTGCTTCGTTCTTATTGTAGTTCATATCGAGTTCGGCAAGCTTTTTTTGGCCCCAAATCCTCTTAATCATACCGCAGTCCGATAAATGTTTTTCTTTGCTAAGGATAAATTTCCTGGAATATTCAATCCTGTTGCCAAAACCGAAATTAAGCGTAATTTCTGTCGCTTCGCCTTTCATTATTCCGGCAATGCCGAAATCCTTAATTATTGGGGTAACAACGGAAGGATAAGCATTATTAACTGAACCTTTATCGTAAGCTGCGGATATAAAAGAATAAACCTGGCTGGTCATTAAGCCTATGGCCTGTGTGTTATTAATCCTGTTAAGGTTTATATAGGCTCCGCCTGTAAGGGAGGCTATATAATTCAGGAATGAGTGGTCGGCAGAAGCCGAAGAATTGATTACAATTACAGGGACTGAACCTGTTTTCATCTGTGAATCTCCGAAATTAGAGAGCCCGTCGCTGCATAAAATGAATTCGTCGCAGGAATATTTCGCCAGGTCCAGGCATCCAAGCTGTGTGCCGCCGTCATAGTAAAGGCTTTCCAGTTTCGACTTAAGTTCCTGCCAGTTGCCTCCAGATATCGGGTAACTATCAGCACTGTGTATATCGTTGCTGAATGTAATCAGCGTAACGCTTAAGTTCCTTACAGTATTAAAATATGTTCCGAGTAATTCAATTTCTTTGGCAATATCCCTTTTTGCAGCCGAAGCTGAAACGTCCCACAACAAGTAAATGTTTTTGGGCATTGTTTTGGAGGCCGTCTTCATTTCGGGAGAAAGATTAATATAGAAATAGTACTCGCCGCTGCCTTCAGCGGTTTCTTCCATAAACACCTTCTGCCTGTCTGCTTCTTTGGGCAGCAGAAATGATAAAGTCTTATCGGGCAGGTAGTTCTCGAATTCGGCTTTTGCCATATAGGATTCTCGCCATTTGCTGAAAGCAATATACTGCATTTTGTTATCCTCAAGGGATGGCTCTATATCTTGTTTGAAAACCTCTGCGCTGACGCTGAATTTTTTTACGGGTTTCTCGTAATTAAGAGGCAAGGTATAAACGAATCCCCTGCCGGCGTCGGTTAGTTCCTGCTCGTATGCAACCAGAACCTTCCTGTAACCGTTTGCAGGAATAGGGTATATCCTCGATTTGAAATTATTTCCCTTTGTCCATTCCAAAAGGCCGGGGTCTATGTTTTTCCTGACGATAGTTTCGAAAACCTGCCTGCCTTTGGCTTTTTCCACAACGACGCCTTCCCGCATCTTGCCGTTGATATCCAGCGCAAAGCGCGAAACGGACTGGCCTTCGCCCAGGGGGAAATAAAACTGGCCTTCATAGACACGGTTGTTTGGATTGAAAAAAGTAAATTCCGTCGTAGTTACGGCAATATTGCCTACAATCCTCACATCGATTTTAATTTCGTCGATGGTCAGAGGGACATGCTTTTTGCCTTCGTCATCGGGCACCAGTATAGCTGGCATGTTTTGGGCAGGCAGGTGCCTGCCGAATAGTAAAGAAATGAACAAAACACAAAAAAATCTCAACTTCATATATCACCTATAAGTTTTTTATTGTAATATACGAATTAGCTTCGAAAAAAAATGAAAATATTTAATCGCCTATTATATTCCTGTTTTCGTCCAAAAGATTTGCTTCCATGGCTGTTCTGATAAGCCCAACGGTATTTTTGGCTCCAAGTTTGTGCAATAGGTTTTTCCGGTGGCTTTCGACAGTCCTGAAGCTGATGCAGAGCTTTTCGGCAATTTCGGAAGTGGTAAGCTCCTGGGCAATAAGCTGGAGCACTTCTTTCTCGCGTTTCGAAAGAGCTTTAAGTTGTTTATCGGCGCTTGTATTCTGCTCTTTGTTAACGAGGTTTTTCATAATCGAGTTGAGGCTGGTCTTGCAGAAATATGTTTCTCCTTTGTGGACAGCGTAAATCGCTTCGATAACCTCTTCGCTTTCGACAAATTTGGTAAGGTAGCCTTTGGCGCCCGATTTCAGGGCTTTTTGTATAACCCATGCCTCGGTATGGCTGGAAAGCATGATAATCTTGAGCAATGGGAATTCCTTGACCAGCCTTCCGATAAGCTGTATTCCATCAATCTTGGGCATATTGATATCCAGCAATAAGATATCAACTTTATTCTCCGATAACTTTTCAATTACTTCTTCGCCGTTTGAAGCAATCCCAACGACTTTTATCTGTGCATCGTCGTCGAGCATGCTGTTCACCAATTTGGCAAACAGAGTATGATCCTCGGCAATCATGACATGAATCTTGTTTGTTTCCTGTTTTGCGGCTTTGGCCATAATTCTTACTTTTTATATTATTAATTCACTTTTTAGTATTTACCAAAATAATGATAATAAATCTAAATTCAAAGAATAGATTTTTGTAAGCAAATCAGGAACCACTTTTAATCCCACAATGTGGCTTTAATTCCCCGCCACTTGTGGCGACATACAGTATTATCCTGATTTGATACCCCGTTGCTTGCGGCGGGATATTTCATTAAATCTTGCTTCTTTATCGAAATTTCTTTTGCCTGTAATCCCCTTTTGATTAATTTTGGAAACTTTATATATGATTTTTATAAAGTAATGATAATAAATAATGTTATTGAAGAATTAACTGGAAGGAGCAGCAATGAAAGTTTTGATTTCCGATGGTATTAGCGCCGGCGGCGAGCAGATATTGAAGGATGCCGGGCTGGAAGTAACGAACAAGAAATTCACACCCGAAGAATTACTTGAAGTTATTAAGGATTATGATGCATTGATGGTAAGGTCGGCCACAAAAGCTACGAAAGAAGTAATAGACGCAGGCGTCAACCTGAAATGCATTGCACGCGGCGGGGTTGGCCTCGATAATATCGATGTAGCTTACGCAAAAGAAAAAGGTATCCAGATACTCAATACACCCGGTGCTTCGTCGGTTTCCGTAGCCGAACTCGCTATTGCACATATGCTTGGCGTTATCAGGTTCCTGCACAGGAGCAATACAGAGATGCGCGAAGGCAAATGGCCGAAGAAAGATTACTCAAAAGGAATGGAACTGACAGGCAAGACACTTGGCATTCTCGGGCTTGGGGCTATTGGACGCGAAACAGCCAAAAGGGCGCTCGGCCTGATGATGAACGTAATTGCCTACGACCCGTTCGTAACCCAGACCGACCTTAACGTTAAGCTCGTTGCCAAGGATGAATTACTCGAAAAGTCGGATTTCATTTCGCTCCATATGCCCTTTATTAAAACAGAAGGCCCCACACTTGCCGAAAAAGAATTCGATATGATGAAGAATGGTGTTGTGGTTATTAACTGCGCACGCGGTGGTGTCGTTAAGGAATCCGCTTTGCTGGCAGCCCTCAATTCGGGCAAAGTGGCTTATGCAGGTATCGACGTTTTCGAATCGGAACCACCCACAGATGCCCAAAAAGAACTTATTAACCATCCTAACGTATGCGTAACGCCGCATATCGGCGCTTCGACAGATGAAGCACAGGTAAGGGTTAGCCTCGAGATTGCAGAAAAAGTTGTTAATGTATTAAAGAAATAATTATTACAAAAAGTATAGGATTTTTTATTATGGCTATTTTCAGACCGTTCAAAGCTTTCAGGCCGGTGCCCCAAAAGGCCGGCGATATTGCAGCTTTGCCCTATGATGTTATGAACTCGGAAGAAGCGCGCCGCGAAGTAGAGGGCAAGCCTTTGTCATTTTTGCATGTGGGCAAGCCCGAAGTTGACCTAGATCCTTCGATAGACCTGCACGACCCGCGTGTGTACGAAAAAGGCAAAGAGAACTTAAACAAATTGATTAAAGAAGGCAACCTGGTGGAAGATCCCGAACCATACTTCTACCTTTACGCCCAGACTATGGACGGAAGGACACAGTACGGCCTTGTCGGCTGTGCTTCGGTTGACGATTACTGGAACGACGTTATTAAAAAACATGAAAAAACACGCAAAGACAAAGAAGAAGACCGTTGCAACCATGTTAGGGTTACTAATTCGCATTCAGGCCCGATATTCCTTACTTACAGGGACAATGCCGAAATAAATAATATCATCGAAAGGGTTAAATTTTTATCACCGGATAATGACCATACCGCAAGCGACGGTATCAGGCATACTTCGTGGATTATTAAAGATAAAGCGGATATAGCCAAAATTCAATCCGTTTTTGCCTCTATTCCCGAACTGTATGTTGCCGACGGGCACCATCGCAGCGCCGCTGCCGGCATCGTTGGCCGCGAACGCCAGAAGGCCAATCAAAACCACAGGGGCGATGAAGAGTACAATTTCTTCCTGGCGGTTCTCTTCCCGGCTTCACACTTAAAAATACTGGATTATAACAGGGTTGTCAAAGACCTTAACGGCAACACAAAAGATATGTTTTTCGAGAAAATTTCAAATGATTTTGCATTACTTAGGCAGGACAGCCGGTTCAAACCTGCACAGAAAGGTGAAATAGGCATGTATCTGGATGGTACCTGGTACAAGCTAAAAGTATCCGACAAGCTGCTAAGCAACCCTGACCCTGTCGATAGCCTCGACGTGGCCATTCTGCAAAACCACCTCCTTAGCCCAATACTCGGAATAGACGACCCCCGCACAAGCAAAAGGGTCGATTTCGTTGGCGGCATACGCGGCCTGGGCGAATT
>DAINRZ010000219.1:0-6439 GCA_036741575.1 Kapaibacterium sp. (SeqCode) | reverse complement strand
AAGGGCCGGTAGTAACTATTGGCGGCCGCAAGATGATTATGGCAGGCTCCAACAACTATCTTGGGCTTACTGCCCATCCTAAAGTGAAAGAAGCAGCTCTCGAAGCTATTAATAAATACGGCACCGGGTGCTCGGGTTCGCGTTACCTTACAGGTACACTCGACCTGCATATTGAACTGGAAGAAAGGTTTGCCAAATTCCTTGGCTACGAGTCAGTTCTTTTGTTCTCGACCGGCTACCAGACTGCACTGGGCATTGTATCTACTCTTGCTTCCAAGGGTGATTACGTTATTTCCGACAAAGAAAACCATGCCTCCATTGTAAGCGCATCGGTTATGGCAAAAGGTGGTTTTGCTGAATTCCTGCGCTATAAGCACAACAATATGGAAGACTTAGAGCGAGTGCTGTCTTCGGTTCCCGAAGATGCCCCCAAGTTCGTGCTGTCAGACGGCGTATTCTCTGTTACCGGCGAGTTGGTTGACCTGCCTGCAATGCTTAAAGTCACAAAGAAATACGGCGCCCGCGTTCTGGTTGACGACGCCCACGCAACAGGCGTTGTTGGCGTTGGCGGTAGGGGCACTGCCAGCCATTTCGGCCTCGTCGAGCAAACGGATATGACCATGGGTACTTTCTCCAAGACATTCTCTTCGCTGGGTGGCTTTGTTGGCGGAGCCGAGCGGGTAATCAATTTCCTGAAGCACCACTCTCCTGCCCTGATATTCAGCGCAAGCCCCACACCCCCATCGTGTGCTGCCGCACTGGCTTCTCTCGACTTGCTGGAACAGCACCCCGAGCTTGTGGACAGGCTGATTGCCAATGCAGACAAGGCCCGCAAAGGCTTCAGGGAATTGGGCTTCAAGATATACGAGAGCAAAACTGCAATCGTGCCAGTTTTCGTCGGCGAGCCTGAAATAGCCTTTGTCTTTTGGCGCAAACTGTTCGACTACGGCGTGTTCGTCAATGCTTTCATACCTCCAGGAGTGCCCCCGCACATGAGCATGATGCGCACGAGCTACATGGCATCGCACGAAGACGAGCATATTGAACAGATTCTCGAAATTTTCGGCAAGGTTGGCAGGGAACTCGGGCTGATATAACTTAACCGGCCCGATAACTATATCATTTTAATAAAATTACATGTAATTTTCTGAATTTCACAAAAACAGCAAAAAAATTACTAGATTTATAGAGGAAATATTTAAATATAGTATTGGTTCTAAAACTAATTGTATGGGTAAATAGTTCTAACCATTACTTCAATATTATATAGAATTTGTATTAGAGAGCACGATTCTTTTGCTTGGTAAATCCATTTTGTGACAAGACATGTGATATTGTTGGAAGATTGGGTGACAATAAAAACCTAAAAAAGTAGCATGGAATAAACAAAAAGCCTTTCTGTAAAGAAAGGCTTTTCGATTTTTGTAGCGGGGACAGGACTTGAACCTGTAACCTTCGGGTTATGAGCCCGACGAGCTACCTATTGCTCCACCCCGCGGTCTCAGATTTCAAATTTAACACATTTTTAACTAATATGCAAGTTTATTTACTTTTTTCTGCAATTTTCCTGCCTGTTTTCAGTGCATCCAGGTTCTGCTCAATAATTTTATCGCCTTTCTTACCGAAAATAAAACGTATGCCTTCTTCGAGCAGGGAGTAATCCAATCCCAGATAAGGTGATGCGGCGCCGAGTATTACTATGTTTGCCGATTTGGCGGCACCCATCTCAAGAGCGATTTTATCGGCGTCGAAAGCTACAAAATGCGGCTGTTTTTCAATTTCGTCAATTACAATTGATTTGTCAGGATAGTTATCGATATTAACGAACGGATGGGTGTTGGATATTATCCAGCCCTCAGGCGATAGCATGGGCAGGTAGCGTAATGATTCCATAGGCTCGACTGAAATAATAATATCTGCCATACCTTTGGGGATAAGGTCCGAATAAATCACTGTATCGGACAGCCTGAGATTAGAACTTACGTCGCCTCCACGCTGGCTCATGCCATGTACTTCAGACTGCTTAAGGTACAACCCTTTGGTTACGGCCGCATAGCCGATTATTGCTGCTATCGACAATATACCCTGGCCGCCTACTCCTGCTAATATTATGTCTTTCTTCATTTTTACCTTGCTTATTATTTTCTTAAATTATTTTACTTCATCTTTTTTATTAATTTTATCCATCTTTGTTTGCTTGGCAAGCTGAACAATGCATGGCCTGCGGGGGATTATAACCGATACTCCCTGGTAGTCTAGCTCGGCTTTCATCAGTTTCACAATTTCATTATGGTTTTTGGTCCGGGGATCGATAATATGAATATGCTCGTCTTCCACACCCAGGCCGCGGCAAATATTTTCTATCTTGCCTGTAGCTGCCGAGGGCTGCCCGCCAGTCATTGCCGTTGTAGCATTATCAAGTATCAGCACTGTTATCGGAGTGTTGTCGTTGACGGCATCGAGAAGGCCTGTTATGCCTGAGTGTGTAAAAGTAGAATCTCCTATCACAGCTACTGCCGGGCGGAAACCTGCATCGGCTGCTCCTTTGGCCATGGTAATTGAAGCGCCCATATCGACGCATGAATTTATTGATTCAAATGGCTTTAAAGCTCCCAGCGTATAGCAGCCTATGTCCGAGAAAACCCTGCCCTTGGCCAGGTCGAATATTGCTTCGTTCAGGGCCGTAAAGGCAACCGTATGGGGGCAGCCTGCGCAAAGCTGAGGTGGCCTTTGTGCAACAAATTCCGGTATTGGCCGGCCTTCAGGTATATTAATGCCGAGCGCCTTGCCGACAATATTAGGATTTAGTTCGCCGTCGCGGGGCAAAGTGCCGTCGAGCCGGCCGTGAATAGTGAGCGAATTATTCAGATAGCCGCGAAGCTGCTCTTCAACCAATGGATAACCTTCTTCGATAACTAATATTTCTTTGCATTCACTTGTAATTTTTTCAATCATTTTGCGGGGCAGGGGGTACTGGCCGATTTTAAGCACAGGATGTTTCAGGCTGCCGTCGCCGAAATGTTCCATCAGGTAATTGTAGGATATGCCGCAGGCAATTATACCAAGGGATTTATCAGTGCCCTCGTAATAAATATTAAATGGGGATTTCTCCGATTCAGCTTCGAAAGGCTTTTGCTTGCCCAGCAGGTCTTTGTATTGTTTGCGTGCAATAGAGGGGAGAAGAACAAACTGCCTGAGGTTGCTGTGCAGCTTAATTTCGTTCTGATGCCTCGTTTCTCTGCGCTCGACGCCTGCCCGCGAATGTGCCAGGCGGGTGGTAATCCTCATCAAAACAGGGATAGAATATTTCTCGGATAAATCGTATCCATAGTGAGTCATGTCGTAAGCTTCCTGCTGGTTGAGCGGTTCGAACACCGGTATCATGGCAAAATTACCGAAAAAGCGTGAATCCTGCTCGTTTTGCGAAGAATGCATCGATGGGTCGTCGGCAGCGGTAACTATCATGCCGCCGTTAGCACCTGTAATTGCTGAATTAATGAACGGATCGGCAGCAACGTTTAGTCCCACATGTTTCATGCAAACCATAGAGCGCCTGCCAGTGTAGGATACCCCAAGAGCAGCCTCCATCGCCGTTTTTTCGTTTGCCGCCCAAAAAGCTTTTACCCTGCCTGATTTGTGTTCTTTCGAGCTGTGCACATACTCTGTGATTTCTGTGGATGGTGTACCCGGATATGCGTAAATACATGATAATCCCGCGTCCATAGCGCCCTGTGCAATAGCTTCGTCGCCCAACAATAATAACTTTTGCATTTTTTCCCTGCTGTGATTATGAATAAACCATTCTCAAAAAATGCAAAAATAAGAAAAAATGACAAAAGAACGTCATATCTTATTTAAAATTAAGAAATTATAAATCTGTAATAATTTAATTGAGGCTAATTCTGTTTTTAGGATTTAGTTAAAATGCATTTTTACACTAACCGATTGTGTTACTTCTTGGATTAAAGATTAATTCCACCGGTTTCAATTTTAGTTGAAACTTTTAAATAATTAATGTGTTTAACGGTTAAAAAGCTGAAAGAATAATTATTATACAGCTATGAATCGACGGTTGAACAAAATATCGAAAGGAATGGTATTATGAAAAAGAATAAGATTGCATACGGTTTTTTATTAGGGATAGCATTATTATTAACCAATGCAGGCAATTTATTCCCTCAGTGGAACGGCAATCCATACAAGAATCTGCTTGTTTGCGATTTGGAAAACGAGCAGATACAGCCAAAGATAGCTTCCGCTCCCGACGGCGGGTGTTATATCTCATGGTTCGACAAAAGGAACGGCATGTATGCCGTTTACCTTCAAAAACTTGACAGAAACGGTATTAGGCAATGGGGCGAAAACGGCCTGCTAATCAGTAACAAAAGTCAGGATACGTGGCTTACCGACAATTGCCTGATATCAGACAGGGACGGCAATGCATTGCTGGCCTTCGCAGACAAAAGGGCAGGGCAGAGCCTGGGAGTAAGCGTATATAAAATTACTCCACAGGGTGGATTTGCCTGGGGCAAGGATGGAATTTACCTTTCCGAAAAAAGGGACTACGAATATTTCGAACACTCGCCAAAACTGGTACAGGCTTCTGACGGCAATTATTTTGCCGTATGGGAAACGATTGTAGAGAATGACATAAACAAGATACTTGTTCAGAAACTATCACCAGACGGCAACAAGATGTTCCCTAATGGCAATGTTTGGATAAACGGCACTTTAGCCGGCTCGATATATGCAAGGGTGGTCCCGTCCGACGACGGTTCTGCACTAATAGCATTTATGCAGTATTCCGAAAGCGAGCTTGTGAAAAACGACAATATGGAACTGACGGTACAAAAGGTATCAAAGAACGGATATGTTATGTTTCCGCTCAATAATGACCTGAAATCGGGTATCAGGATCAATAACACTCCCGGGATTATTTATTTCATCAGGCCGTTTTTGGTGCCCGATAATAATAACGGCGCTTATGTGGGCTGGCAGGACCTGAGAGACGGCGGACTCAATTACGGTTCGTACATTCAGCATATTAAACAGGACGGTGGTACTACTTTCCGCGAAAACGGGGTTTCGGGCGTGGATACTTACGGCAACAGCCAGTTGTATCCCAAAATCGCCGTCAATAAATCTACATCGGAAGCAGTTTTGTTCTGGATAGATAATGAATCCGGAGAAAAAGGGGTTAACAGGCTGATGTGCCAGAAATATGATGCCACTGGCGGGCGCACATGGCAGAGCGGCAAGCAGGTATTTTCGCTGCCTGCATCGGCAGCAATCCCCGATTATGAAGCAGTTTCGGGCAGTACCGGGATTTTCGTACTGATAATGTATTCCGATAATTGCGGCTCAGATTGTACAATCGAATGCAGGAAGATTACCTGGGAAGGTGAACAGGCCTGGAGCGGGCCTGTCATTATGGGTGGTATGACAGGCAAAACGTCGCTTGAAGCTGCGATTGGCAATAATGATATGTGCATTGCAGCCTGGAGCGACAAAAGGCTCGACAACGGCGGCATTTATGCCCAGAATATTTACTCGAACGGCAAAATGGGCGACGAAACGAACGACATAGCCGATTATGGCGTAGCTGTCGAAGGCTTTGGCTGCAGCCCAAATCCATTTATTAGTTCATTTAATTTTAAATATTCGATAAAAACTAATGAAATTGTTAACATTTCAATATGCAATATGCTAGGCGAAAAAATCCGGGATGTGTTTAACGGACACCAGACGGCGGGCGATTACGATTTTAATATTAACGGAGCAGGTTTATCGCCCGGAAGCTATTATATCATAGTTACTTACGGAGAGAATAAAACGATTGGCAAAGTAATGAAATGTGAATAAAAACCCGGATTGGCAGGAGTTCTCCACGTGGAGAACTCCGCCCGCATTTTTATGTATCGTTTATTCATAAATATTGACTAATTCATCAAACTGCTTATGGGATTAATTTAACGATAAACATAATCTCATGGTTTTCAATTAGTTATTAACGTTTATACTGCCCTTACAACCATATAGTCAGTTTATACTATAGTATTATATATATTTGATTACAAATTAGTATCAGGCCAATTTCAAGGCTCAAAAAGAATTTTATAATAAAAAGAATTATTATGCTAATTAATTGAAATTTATTAATTTGCCTGTAAAAATTAGTAGTAATAAGAACGAACGGCAGACTGACTTTTGGCTGGGCAAATAATCCTGATATTTATTGTTTTCAGATATAGATAGAGGTTTGCTATGAAAAACCGGTTTTGCATTAAAGCTGCAATTGTGCTGCTAATTGTTCTGTTGTCGGCTGCCGCTGCCGAATCGCAATTTATTACCCACCATAACGCCGCTTACCAGGGGGATTTTACAAAGCCGGCAGCTATGAAACAAGCTAAAGATCCCGTTTTCGGTACCGGTTTAATCC
>DAINRZ010000218.1:0-6445 GCA_036741575.1 Kapaibacterium sp. (SeqCode) | reverse complement strand
CAGGTCGTGGGCAATGATTGAAAAAAGCATGTCCTTGGTTTCGTTTGCCTGCCTGAGCATCATTTCTGATTGGGCCAGCCTGTCGTTTAGTTTTACCAGTTCGACTGATTCTTTGGATATGGCGTCGTTAAGCTCCTTTAGTTCGAGATTGGTATTTTCAAGTTCGATAAGGGCTTTATTCAACTCTTCTGTACGCTCGAGTACTTTTTGTTCGAGGTTTTCATTCAGCTTGAACAATTGCATTTCTGCATTTTTACGTAAAGTTATATCCTGGATTATTGGCAGGAAATACAATGGATTGCCGCCGGAATCGCGTACAAGCGAAATTGTGATTTCGCCCCAAACAATGCTGCCGTTTTTTGTTAAATATCTTTTGCGGAGCCTTGCAGAATCTAATTCGCCCATTACAATCATTTTTATTTCCTGAGCGCCGATATGCCTGTCTTCTTCGAATGTTACGCTTTCGATAGTCATTCCGTATAACTCCTCGGGCGAATAGCCAAGGAAATTAGCAAAAGCGATATTAACCCTGTGGAAACGCTTGTCGAGGCTTACCATTGCAGCCCCAACGGGCGATAAATCAAAAGTCTGCCTGAACTTTGCCTCGCTAAGAGATAGCTTTTCGAGCATGGTTTTGTGCTGGGTAACATCCCTTAGAATTACTAAAGTATGTTTTTTACCCTCGAGATCGAAGAAACTTGCCCTGACTTCCATAATAAACTCGGTGCCGTCTTTTTTCAGGCCTGTCGTTTCGTACTGCGAGGGGGCATCTTCGTTGCGGATTCTTCTTTCGATAATTCCGGCAATTGTTTCTTTTTGGGAATGAGCAATAATGTCCAGAATTGACTTGCCGATAACCTCATCATCAGTTTGTATGCCGAATAGCTTTTTGAAAGCATTATTTACAAAAATATGGATACCATTCCATGATACACCTATAGCATCGAATGAATTCTCGAATACTGCCCTGAATTTTGATTCGCTCTCTTTTAGTTTCCTGTTTGACTCAATTTCAAATAGTTTCTTCTCGCCAATATCGGTTAAGATTCTGATAAATGTATTAATAAAATCGAGATATTTTGTAAGCTTTTCTTCGTTCCAGACAGGTACTTTTCTAACAGCCTCAAGGTATTTTTCTTCATCGAACCCATAAATTTTCGATTGCTTCTCAAAATAAGCCATATCAGGCTCCTTAAGGAAGAATTGGCCTGTAAAAAAATTTGCTATATGGTTGCCGCCGATAACTATCGGGATTGCGTTGTCTATCAGGCCATGCGGGCATTCATACGTGACAGATGGATTGGCTTCTTTTAAATGCTCGGTAATATATCGGTCGCTTATTATACATTCCTGCTCGGAAACAGGATTTACCCTATGGAATTTTGTACATAAATCCTGCCAGGCCGTTGCAGTGAGAATCTTACCATCATTATCGATTATGGCCGAGGGAAATATATAAACTTCATTCAATTTATCGAGATATTCCTGAAGGAGAGGAATATCGACCAGATCTTCCATCTTTAGTTTCATAATTATCCCCGGCCCATTTTTTATGAATGAGATTAATATTTTATTAATAATATATTAATAATTATTAAAAAAAACTAATAATAAATGATTTGAAATAAATTATTATGTTTAATTGTTTGTCATAATTCGTCTGATTTTATCTGTTTAGGGCTTTTAAGTGTATATAATTTTAAATAGTAAGAAAAAAATGATATTTTGTTTTTTTTTGATTGATGTTTTCTGAAGAATTGATAAATTGGCTGGAATAATGACAAATATAATCTTAGGCAGGTAAATAATGGCTGGAGTAAAAATATCATCGACAGGTTACCACCTGCCGCCAAAAGTACAAACTTCCGCCGAGCTGGCGCCGTTGCTGGGCGTGACGGAAGAATGGATAATAAACAGCACAGGCATTACGGAGCGAAGGATTGCCGGGGAATCCATGGATGCTTGCGCTGCCAAGGCTGCTCGTGATGCAATAGGCAGCGGAGCGCCGCCGGATTGCATTATCAATGCATCGACCACTCCGCTTCAGCTTATCCCCGACAGTTCAGTATTTATCCAAAGGGCGCTCGGCTACGAAGGGATACCCTCATGGTCGGTCCATGCCACATGCCTTTCGTTTCTGGTAGCAATGAATAATGCTGCCGCCCTGATAAAATCGGGCGTTTACAAGAGGATTTTAATTGTCTCCGCAGAGACAGGCACTCCCTGGCGCAATTTCAACGAACCGGAAAGCGCTGCTTTGTTTGGCGATGCAGCAGCAGCTGCCATTATGGAGCCGGCAGCCGAAGGCGAAAGCAGCGACTGGCTGGACTGGGAAATGGCCACCTGGAACGAAGGAGCCGAGTTGACAGAGTTCAGGGGCGGCGGCACAAAACATCCGCCTAATCATCCTATACTGACAAAGCCTGAGGATAACCTGTTTACAATGCAAGGCTCGAAGGTTTACCGGTTTGCTCTCCGAAAAGCCAAAAATTCGCTCGAAGCGCTGCTTGCGAGGAATAACCTGGCGCCGGGGGATATCGACTGGATTATCCCGCACCAGGCCTCGGGGCATGCCGTAGAAGCCGCAACCCTTTTTGGATTCAGGCCGGGTAGTATTGCCAATATTATCAGCAAATACGGTAATTGTATTTCGGCGTCTATTCCCCTGGCGCTCGCCATTTACAACTCCGAAGGCAGGATTAGGAGGGGCGGTTATTGTGTCCTGGGGGGAACAGGAGCAGGCCTTTCCATTGCTTTTGCACTGATTAAATTCTAACGGGACCCTGTTATGCTTTATAATATGATGAAGGCATATTTTGCTATTGCAGCTAATTTTGGCAGGTACTTTTCGCCTTTATTGACCTTTTCGGGTATTTTCTTCCTTAGGGCTGTAGTATCATTGGGTATGATTCTGGATAATATTTTCTTCCCAAAGCTAAGAAAGATTAATGTATCAAACCCTGTAGTAATCGTTGGGAATCCCCGCAGCGGCACAACCTTCCTTCAAAGGTTCCTGGCCGGGCAAAAGGTTGGGGCAGGCATGAAACTATGGAAAATGATTTTTCCATCGCTCGTGCTTCAAAAAATCCTGAAACCGCTAATTCCGGCCCTCGAAAAGATAAGCCCTGCAAGGTTCCATGCCCATGCAGCCCACCAAACAAACCTAACGGCAGTTGAGACCGACGACCCGGCTTTGCTTTTCAAGTATTTCGACGGTTTTTTTGTTTACGGATTTTTCCTGGCTTGGGCCATGGAAGACCTTAAGAGCAGGTTCGATCCGGCTTTGCGCGATACTGCAAGCCGCGATTTCGGCTGGCTGAGGAAAATATGGAAACGCAACCTTGTCAGTGAAGGCAGCGGGATTGTTATAGCAAAACTGTTTTCACTTGGTGTCCGATTGCCGAAGTTTTTGGAACACTTCCCCGATGCAAAAATTTTATATACACTGAGGGACCCTCTCGAGACAGTTCCCTCGGGCCTAAGCCTTGTAACGGGGGTACTCGACGGCAGGTTCGGATTCTGGAATCTGCCCGTAGAAAAAAGAAACCATTATATCGAAAGGCTTTATAGTGCTCTGCTCGATCTTAGCCTGCGGTTCCAGGCCGACTACACAGCGGGAATTATTCCTGCCGACAGAATAATGATAGTCAGGTTTGATAAACTTATGCAGGATTTCGAAAACCTCGCAAGTGAAATTTTTAATTTCCTGGGTATAGAACAAGATGAGGAACTAAAATCAGTAATACAAAAAACAGCTGACAAGCAAAGAAGTTTTAAAAGCGAACACAAATACAATCTTGAAAAGTTTGGCCTTACGGAAGAAAGGATTAGGAAGGATTACGCTAAGATATACAATACATTCTTCAACAATTAACGATTAAAAAAAGATTCATTTTTGGAGGTTAAGATGGCAGGAAATATGACAGGCGAAAGAAAACCGTTTGTGCTTTGGTTTACGGGACTATCAGGCAGCGGCAAAACTACTGTTTCGGAAGCATTGCAAAAGGAATTACAAATAAAAGGAATAATATCAGTGCTTTTGGACGGCGATACCGTCAGGGGCGGGCTGAACCGAGACCTGGGGTTCAGCGACGACGACAGGAAAGAGAACATAAGGAGGATGGCAGAAATAGCACGGCTTGTTGCCCTTTCGGGTGTGAATGCCATCTGTGCATTAATTTCTCCTTTTCTTATGGACAGGCAGGCTGCAAGGCAAATACTCGAAGGATTTACATTCGTAGAGATTTTTGTAGCAACTCCTTTGGAAATTTGCGAGCAAAGAGACCCCAAGGGATTTTACAAAAAGGCAAGAATAAAAGAGATTATTGAATTTACAGGAATCGATTCAATTTACGAAAAACCTCTCAATCCTGAAATTACTATCAGTGCAGACGGTTTTACCGTCGAAGAATGTGTTGGCAGTATCCTGGATTATTTGTCTGCAAGGGAGATAATATAGAATAATGGGCCGGGGGCAGCGCCAAAGGTCAGTTGTGCTGCTGCCCTTACCAGTTAAACAATAACCAGGTTTTTCAGTCTTTCAGGTGTGCATTCAGCACCCTGAAGAGTTTTTCCCCCCTGATTTCACCTTCGAGCGCAAGAATTTTGCCTGCAGGGTTAATTAGTATCGGTTTGGGTACTCCGGTAACTTCGAATAACCTTGTTATTTTATCCTTCCAACCACCTACAACCGCGTTCAGCCAGGGCATTTTCCACTCTTTATCCCTGTATTTGTTCACCGGCCCGGAAGAACCGTCGATGGAAATACTCAAAATTGTGAAATTTTTATCTTTAAATTTGTGGTAAGCGCTGTCGAGGTTTTTCATCTCTGCCAGGCAGGGGCCGCAACCCAGGCTCCAGAAATCTATCAGGACATACTTGCCATTCAAAGTTTTATTATCGATTTTGCTGCCTTCGAGGTCTATATTTTCGAGGCTGAATTTGGGGACAGTTGCCCCCTTCCTGATTTTTTTAACTGTGAAATACTTGTCCTGCAGCGACGCGGCATAGCTGTCTTCAGGGTATCTTTTAATAAATTCTTTGAAATACTTCTTTGCAGCTTTATCATTCTTTAATCTCATCAGCTGTTCAACTGTATTGCCGTAAACTGCAGAGTGTACTTTTGCGTCGGCGTTGTATTTCAGAATATTCCGCAGATAGACAGATTCGGGGAATTCATTCAGGGCCATAGAACAATATACGCTAATACCGGCAAAATAATTCAGGCTCCACAATTCCGACTCAGGTTTTGTATTTTTTAAAAGCTCTTTTATGTAACTCGTATCTATTTTGTCCACTACATTAAGGAAACTCGTACCGTCCGTTGCAACTTTCATATAATTGAGGATGATATACGATCGAAGGAAATTATCGGGTGTATTTTTTACAAGAGCGGAAAGCGAGTCCATATAATCGATTTTTGCTTTCCTTAATAAATATTCCATTGTGTCTTTTGGCTTTTCAATCCCCAAGAGCCTGCCTCTTTCAGACAGGTACTTCCGGTAGTAATAATCTGATTTGGAAGCAGTTTTGTTGAAGCTCTTTATCACAATATCAGGAATTTCGATTTTGTCGGGCTCTTTGAATGAGGAGAATTTCGCCGGATCGAATGTAATTCTGTATTTCCCCTTCCCGCCAGTAATTCCCGACCTGTAATCGCCGCCTCCGTCATAAACATAAAACTCGCTTTGCTGGCCGTTGAAACTTCTGAATTCTTCATTTACCGAATCGAGCTTTGCTATCTGGTAGAGCAGCGTATCGGCAGGCCATTCAATATCGGCAAAAAGCAATCCGTCGCTTCCCGCAGACATTGGCACAGTGCCTTGATGAAAATCGAATGAGTTAAATTGGCCGATAACATAATATGAGCATTTTGCCTGCGGTGTTTGCAATGGTTTCAGGGTTACATTCAGTTCAATGGTATTTTTCCCGGGGGGAATAATCAAATCTACATTCTTAGTTTCGCAGTCAACGGCGCCAAATGAAAGGCTTACTTTCAACTTGTCGGGTATATTGAATTCAAATACCCCCGAAGAGCCTGCATCGAAAAATTCAATTTGCTTACCGTTTTGCATTATCCTTGCATAGGAGACTGCCGGTGATTTTCCGTCGAATCCTTTGATTGTGCCTTTAATGTTAATGGCTGATAAAGCGGAATGAACGGTTAGAAATGCTGCTAAGAGCAATAAAAGAGTTTTTTTCATAATATCCCTAAAAGTTTAATAGAACAAGTTATTGTTAAAACTACTAAATCGATTTTTTATTATTATACTATTGACAGAATTAATAAAAAAGTAAATAATATCCCCTAAAAAAAAGATTTAGAAAACAGGTGCCCGATTTTGCAATTTATCCTGTTATTTGAAAAAGGATGATTCTATAACGGTTTGAATGGGTAAATAAACGAATTGGTAATCATGTGAAATATATCACAATACGAAAATTG
>DAINRZ010000217.1:0-6453 GCA_036741575.1 Kapaibacterium sp. (SeqCode) | reverse complement strand
TGGCATGCCTAATAACAAGGAAGAAATTGTACGTTCTGGCAGATTTACTACAGGTGATTTCACTTTACCGAATTATTGCTATGCAAGGCCATTCAGCGAGATAGCCAATGGTGTTCTAGGTTTTAGTTTCGACTATACTATAAGGCAATTCGGCGGTATGTTCAGGCCTCTCGAGATGGTCAAGCTGTCAGGCGATGCAACAACTCCATTAAATGTTTTGACCGATATAGACGGAGATGAGGATTCCAGTTTTACAAGAGATCCACACTTTAATACTGTGCTAACAACTCAGTGGGTAGCCGATGATACACTTATGCGGTTTTTTGGCAGTGATCCCTTGGGTAGCTATTATGCAATACCTGTAGAGGCCGGTTTCAATAACGGCCCGGGTGAATATATTGTTACATTCAAAGAGGGCGGGACTGAACAAATGTCGCTTCAATGGAAAAAAGGCCAGGAAAAAGCTACTTTCAATGTTCCCTACCTGACATATGATGTTCAGTATGTTAAAAAGTTTAATAGAAGCAATGGGGAAAAAGATTCGGTAGAATGCACATATCCTTCCAAGATTGAATTTATGGAACTACCTAAATATTTTACTGCAACATCCAATAATATACAGAATGCAGATAGAAAAATCGAGAGGTTCCTTCCTGATCCGCGCAACCTTGGCAGGAATGCTAAAGATTTTATCCACAAATTCAACTCCTTCTCTTATGGATGGATTAACCACAGAGAAGTTACAAAGAAATTGGAATATTCGAATCTTTTTGCTTGGAGCGATACAGATACAAATTATCTGAACGGAGCCAGGGCAACTAATATCGGTTCGCAAGGCAAATATTATCTGACGGGTTATACTTCAGACAATAAGAACTATATCGATTTTATAAACTTCCTTAACGTTTCCGGCTGTTACTTTATTTTCGACTATGTAAACAAAGGCTATAGGCAATATAGCGGCGGTTCTGAAGAATGGCAGGTTAAAAATCCGGGCGTTTACGGAGGCCCCGACTTCAAAGCCGGCGACCAAATCAGGCTATCGACAATTGGTGGCGCTTTAGGATTGCCATTGCCAGGCGCTAAGGTAGTATGCAAAATCAGCGAGAATATAATTCCTGTTGATCAGGTTACTGACGAAGTGCTCGATCAGGTTAAGATAGTTCCCAATCCTTATTACTTATCGCATATCGGACAGAGATCACCTTACGATGCTAAGATTTACTTTACCAAGCTGCCAACAAAGTGCACTATAGAAATCTATACTGCTACAGGCGATTTGGTACAAACAATTGAGCACGACGAGTCGCTAATGAATTCTGAAGATCCGACAAAAGAAGGTATCGATGTTTGGAACCTGCTGACAAGCAACAGGCTGCGCGTATCCAGCCAGTCAATGTTTGCAGTTATCAAAACTCCTAACGGGGCTCAGGCTATTAAGAACTTTGCTTTGGTAGTAGGCGGTTCCAGATTGATAACTGAAGAAGAATAACATTAACCATGCGGGGGAAGCCATTCGGCTTCTCCTGCTAATTTAATTCTTTATGAAAATAATGGAGAAAAAAAATGAAAAAATTGTTAAGTATAATAGTGTTAATCTTTCTTGTCGGAGCATTTTATACTTCGTGGGCTGTTGAAAACAAAGCTACAAGCACAACGGCCGGCAAGAATGAAAAAATCGGGGCTGCCGGCTCGCAGTTCCTTAAAATTGCAGCTGGTGCCCGCGGTAACGCCATGGGTGGGGCTTTTTGCTCTGTTTCGAACGACTTGACATCGATAACATGGAATCCTGCCGGTGTTGCCGATGTCAAAACTTTAAGCGGAAATTTTGCATACACTCAGTGGTTTGCCAATTTTTCGCACAATTTTGCTGCTATATCCCTGCCGCTTGGCGAATCGTTCACTTTTGCAGCGCATGTAATATCTTTCGGTACAGACAAAGCAGAATTAACTACTCTTGAAAAACCCGAAGGGACAAATACTTTTTACAGCATTGCCGATTTATCTGTCGGGGCGACTATTGCTGGCTACCTTACAGACCAGTTTTCGTTTGGTATTACTGCAAAGTATGTGACAAACTCCTTTACTGACCTTAGCAGCAACGGTATTGCTTTTGATATAGGTACTATGTATGAGACAGGTATCCAGGGTATCAAGCTGGGCTTTGCAATTATGAACCTTGGCACGCCGATGACTTATACTGGTTCTGATCTGAATACAACAAAGGAGATACTAAAAGAGCTTAATTCTATGCCGCTCGATGCTCAGTATCTAACCAGTTCATATAATATGCCGATAGTATTCAGGGCAGGTATTTCCTCGATGATAATCGAACAGGATGAGCATAAGCTTCTTGCTTCGGGCGACTTCCTGACTTTTTCCGATGTTCCCGAAGAATTTGCCCTTGGAGTTGAATATACATGGGACAACCTGATTTCGCTTAGGGGCGGTTACCTCTTCGGCCACAGCCAGCTCGGGCTGGCCGGGGGTATCGGCATTAATTATATTGGCGGCGGTATATCGGGCCAGATTGACTATTCAATATCTCCCACGGTTGACCTCGGCTTGGTAAACAGGATATCCGTAAATTTATCGGTTGAATAAAAGGGATAATAATTTTTTTAAGGGTTGTCTTTTTTTTAAACAAAAGGCAACCCTTTTTTATTATAAACGTCTATGTTGGTAAAATAAATGAGGTAATCAATGAAAACTTTTTACATAGCTTGTTTTGTTTTGGTTACTCTGGTGCATGTGCTTAGTTCCAAGAGTATTAACATCGACGTTGACGGAGCCTTATTCAGGGGAGATAGTACCGGTTATATTTGGGAAATGTATTATTCTGTGCCAGATACAAGCTTTTCTTATATTTACCGTGACGGAATGTTTACTGGCAGCATGGATTTCTCTGTAACTATGACAGAGGAATCAGGTACGGTTATAAAAGATATCTGGACCGTTCAGTATTCCAGCGCAGAAAAAATAACAGCCCTCAACCAAATACTTCTTGGTATCCGGAGGATTGCCGTTAAACCTGTCAATTACAAAGTGAAGCTTGAGATCAGGGATAAAAACGACAGCCAGACCTATGCAATACAGAATTTCGACGTTGACTTCAGGAGTAATCCATTGATCAAGGCAGCTCTTAGCGATATTATGCTGTCGAAGAAAATTGTTCCTGCAAATGAGAGTACTGACGGGACTGTTGATATAAATTTCCTGAAAGGCGATTATTACTTATTTCCTAATCCAATGCTGGAGTATAACGGCACTGACCCGATTGTTATTATTTATAACGAAGTATATAACGACAGCATGTATGACAGTATTTTTTTAACCATTGAATATAAGATTTATGATTCGCACAAGCATCCTGTATTCGGCGATCAAAAACTTAGGACAATTTATGGCAAAAGGTTTGATTTAATTAGTACCATTCCAATATCAAAATTCCACAGCGGTGTTTACACTCTGGAAATTAAATCCAAATATAACGACGGCGATTCTATTGAATCAGTATCGCGTTTCAAAAAGTTTTATATAATAAATCCTGCAATGCCACCCAAAGAAAGTAATTACTTCAGCGAAAATATTGTGTTCGAAAAAAGCGAGTTTATTACAATGGGGGCAGAGAAAATAGAAGAGGAAATAGATCAGGCTATGCTGATTGCAACAATTTTCGAAGCACAGAGATTCGATGAACTCTCGACACAGGAAGCAAAACAACGAGCGCTTTTCAATTTCTGGATAACAAGAGATCCCGATACTACGACATCGTACAATGAGAAGAGAATGGAGTTTAAGTCCTTGATTGAGTATGCGAATTCTTATTTCTCATATGGTATGAATACTTCTGGATGGAAAACAGACAGAGGCAGGATACTGTTGACTTACGGCCAGCCAGACCAAAGGGATGTCCACCCCGCCCAGGACAATTACAGAGCTTATGAAACCTGGATTTACAACCTGCAGAACCAACTAACTTTTAATTTTGTTGATTTGCAGGGATTCGGCAGTTTTATCTTAGTTCATTCTAATGCTTTAGGATACGTGAAAAACGAGAATTGGTTCGATATGTATGTTAAGGAAGTAAACCTCAATAACGATGCCGACAGTTATTACAACAGCCTGATTAACGGCACCCGCAACAGGTGACCATGAAAAGATTTACAGATAGCATTATCAATATTATTATAAAATTTCTCGAGATAATTTCCTCTGTTATGAAATTTAGGCTAAGGGGAAAGGTGGCAGGTTTTGTTGGTTCTGTTGTTTTTATATTTGCGCGGGAAAGAAAAAAAGTAGCCTTGAAAAACCTGCAACTGTCGTTCCCAGATAAGCAGAAAATATGGTTTAGTCGAATATCCCATAAAGCATTTCAGAATATTGCCATTACTTTTTTTGAGCTTCTTGCTCAACGTAAAATCAGAAGGGATGCAGTATCCGAACAAATTAGGTATGAAAACCTTGAATTGATTACAGAGGCATATAACAGAGGCAAAGGTGTTATCCTACTTTCGGGGCATTATGGCAATTGGGAGTTGCTTGCGCTTTCTGCCGGATTGTTTACTGGTATTCCGGTGCTTGTAGTTGTTCAAAAACAGAAATTTTGGGACAGGCAGATAACAGAGGCAAGGACAAGATTCGGCAACAGTGTTGTGGAGCGAGGCTCTGCTGCCAGGAAATTAGTTGCTGCCCTGAAAAATAAGGGCATGGTCGCTTTGTTGGCCGATCAAAGCCCTCCGGAAAGAGATGGTATTTACGTTGACTTTTTTTCACGTAGAACTTTAACCTACAGGGCACCAGCCGAATTAGCACTGAAATTCGGGGCTGCTGTCATTGCAGGCTTTGCCGTTAGAGAAAAGGATTACACTTATTCTGTCGTGCTCGAAGAGGTGATTCATGAAGGTTTGGAATACAACGAAGCCGGGATTAAGGAATTTACCCAAAGGTATTCTGCGCTCATCGAGAGAAAAATAAGCGAACATCCGCATTTATGGGCTTGGCAGCATAAAAGATGGAAAAAAACTCCGGAATTGAATGATTATTAAGTTGGTTTTATGCCTGTATTAAATGAATTTGGAAATATTGCCATTATCCAGACTGCCTTTATAGGCGATGTGGCCCTTGCATTGCCATTGGCCCAGGCCATCAGGCATTACAATAAGCATGCCATTATTACTTTTGTTACAACACCTTTGGCGGCTCCTCTCGTTAATATTGCCAAGGCTGTCGATAGGACAATTATTTATGATAAAAGGGGAAAAAACAGTGGGGCGAAGGGTATTCTCAATATATCGAAGATGCTGAAAAACCTTGGTGTTGAATGTATAATTGCTCCGCACAGGTCGCTAAGGACAACTCTTATTACAAGGCTTGCAAAGCCTGGATTTTCAGTTGGTTTTGATAGAAACGCCATGTCTTTTATGTATAATTCGAATGTTCAATATTGCAACGATAAGCATGAGATAGACAGGAATCTAAATCTTTTAAGTGCTTTTTCAGATTTCGAAGCAGTTAAAACCTACTTTTTAGATAAAATTGATTATGAAGTTGGCATTCAGGATAAGGAATACATTAACAACCGGCTTTCTGCAACAAAGGTAGGCCTGGACAGAATTGTACTGCTTGCGCCCGGCTCGGAGTGGAACACCAAAAGATGGAAAGAAGAATATTATATCGAGTTGGTCAAATCATTTACAGGCTGCAACTATTCATGTGTATTAATCGGTTCGAAAAAAGAAGAACCTCTTTGCAAATATATAGCAGGCGAATCGGGGGCAATCAATTTTGCGGGCGCCACCAGCTTGCCTCAGTTGCTTTATCTTATGACAAAGTCGAGAATTGTTATAACAAACGATAGCGCCCCGACTCATATTGCCGGCCTGGCCGGATGCCATGTAATAACAATTTTCGGCCCTACAGTTCCGGAATTCGGTTTTGCCCCAAGGAGTTCGGGAAGCGCCGTTATTCAATCAGACGGATTGAAATGCAGGCCTTGCCGTATTCATGGAAGCAACAGATGCCCTATTAGAACCCACGAGTGTATGACGGGTATATTGCCTGCCAGGGTGTTCGAGAAGGCTTTGGAAATCATGGCGAAAAAGATTGATTAATCATTAGATTTGTTTTTCTTGATTGGTACTATTTGATTTTGAAAACAAAGAGAAAAGAATTATGTTAACTTGTATTACCCGCTCTATGAGCAATGAATTATATGAAATGATGCTGTCGCTCTGCCCGCGCGACTGGAACTTTATCAGAGTACTCAATTCTTCTGCTCATGGTTATCTGGACTATATATTCAGTACAAGATTCGAGACTAAATGGATTCTCAACCTCGATGAAGATTGTTTTATTATTGATTTAGAAGAAATAGTTAATATGGTTGCATATATGGAAGCAAACAATTACGATTACTGTGGTGTTCAGGATGGTGGTTCTATACCTGTCAGG
>DAINRZ010000216.1:0-6460 GCA_036741575.1 Kapaibacterium sp. (SeqCode) | reverse complement strand
TCATTTTTCGTGTCTCCATAATACCCGCCAAATAGCAATGCTTTCTTATTCCCGATTGAGGCAAGGCCATGTTCTTGCCTGGGGCCGGGGTTATTTTTGGGTTTAAGTTTTTCCCAGTGGCCTATCTGCGAGTATGCCTGCCCTGCGGCGGCAGTCAGCATTATAGTGAGTATCAATAGTATGTGTTTCATAAGTTAAATGAAATATTGTATTTTTATTATATTAACGTTTTATAGTATGCTTTATTTTTGATTTATTGATTTTTGTTGATTTTTTTCCCTTCTCAATTAGTATCACACCATCATCCCCCCTTTTCTTTCTTTTGGTTTTACAATATTACCTTTTATATTTGTAATTTTGCATTATTATTTGAGATGAATGTGCTTAAGGAATGAAATCGATTTGGGAAACGGAATTTGTAGTCGTCGATGTTGAAACCACCGGCTCGGATGCAAAGAAAAACAGGATTACCGATATTGCCTGCATCACCGTGCTGGGCGGCGAAATTGTGTCCGAATTTTCATCTCTGATAAATCCCCACCAGGAGATACCCCAGTTTATTACCTCCATGACCGGGATAAGCAACGAAATGGTTACCGACGCACCCGAACCCGATGAAATATTGCCTCGTATAGTGCAGATTTTCAGTAACCCTGATACCGTTTTCGTTGCCCATAATGTCCACTTCGACTGGGGATTTGTTAATGAATCCCTGATAAGGGCAGGCATGGCGCCGCTCGAAAATAAAAAATTATGCTCGCTGAAGCTTGCCAAGCGAATGCTCGACAAAGATATAAAGAAAAATGTAGGCTCGCTTTCGGAGTATTTCCATGTAGGTATAAAAGACCGCCACAGGGCGTACGGCGATGCCCATGCAACAGCCAGGATACTTATCCAGCTTCTGGAAATTGCAGAATCTGAACAGGAAATTCAAACCTTCGAAGAACTTGAGGAATACCACGAAAAGAAACACAAGAGTTTCAGGATCCCAAAGAAAACGACTCACAAACTTGAGGATATAATCGACAAAGTTCCCGTTAACCCCGGTGTGTATTATTTCTTCGACGAAAAAGACCACCTGCTCTACATCGGCAAGGCAAAAAGCCTTCAGGCGCGCGTGAAAAGCTATATTCAGACGGGAACCACGAAATCCAGAAAGATTATGGAGATGTTTAAGCGCCTGCATACTGTACGCTGGAGCTGCACCGGAACCGAGCTTGCTGCCCTGCTTCTGGAATCGCGCGATATCAAAAGGCTGAAACCTCCGTTTAATACTATGGAAAAGACTTATCGGAAAATGCCTTTTATCAAACTCGGAATAAACGACGAACTGGTGAAAGCCTCGATGGCTTTCGGTATGGACGAACCGAATGCTGAATACTACGGCCCTTTCAGGAGTATCATACTCGTCGAGAATATTATCAAAAACATAGACCGTAATTTCAGGCTTGCCAAGTGCGAGCCGCGGCAGATAGCCGATGATTTCGAGAAATGTTTCTGGTACCAGATTCATAAATGTGCCGCACCCTGCAATGAGACGAACGGCCTTGCTATGCGCGAGGAACTGGACAAGGTGAGGTATTATTTGAGCAGCTACAACGACGGGATAATATCCCAGTTGGAAAACAGGATGTTTATGCTCTCTGAAAAGCATGAATTCGAACAGGCTGCCGCCATAAAGAACAATATACGCGAGCTAAGGCGGGTTTTCGAAAGGCAGCAGAATGTGCCCACCTCTATCGACAAAAATAATATCATAATGATTGTCCCTGTAATAAATCACGAGCCGGCATTCGAAGTATTCTTCATCAAAGCAGGGAAGCTGGTTTACCAGAATGTGTTCGGCAGGAAATCTGGCCTCGATGATATTGCTTTCCTGGTACCTAAAGTCTATTTTAACGGCAGCAACGGCCACTACAGCCGCACGATCGATGATATTGACGAACTTAGGATAATAACCTCATGGGCCTTCAAAAAAATGGAAGAGAGCCGTTTTATTTATACCGAAGGCAAGACTGAAGTTGAGGTTACCGGTGAAGTGACAAATACCATAAGGGCAGGCAGATTCAAGGCTTTTGCCGGTTTTAGCAATCAATATACTGAGGATTTCAGCCCGCCGGAGGATAAAATATATTTTGACTGAAATAACGAAAAATCAATTGCTTTTCAGCAAGAAAAAAAAATGAAATTTAAAAATAGTACTCTCCCAGCAAATAAACAGCCGAAGAATAATACGAATATTCAGTCAACTCTTTACCGAAAAATACCATCCCTCCCAGCCTGAGGTTTAACTCATCAGTTGCTGAATAATTAACCGAAGGCGCCAGCAAAGCGCTGCCGTCTCCCAAATTTATTATGCTTAATGCAGCGGCCTGCAGCACAGGGCTGTAATTATAAGATACCTGTACAGCCCCGTAGAATTTACCCATGTTAAGTATATCGCCGCGGGCCAGATCCGCATAATCATAGCAGTATCGGCATGTCGTCCCCTGCCCGTTAAAGTGAAGTTCCAGCATGGCATAAATTTCCTCGGTAAACTGGTAATCGGCACCGAGAATAGCCTTTATATAACTATCGACACTATCTTTTTCGAATGAGTACAATGCCTCCCCCCTAAGGCCGGCTTCCAGGAAATTACCCGCAAAATCGGCGCCCAGGCATGGCCTGCCGTCGAAAAAACCTGCCATCAGCGACACATCATATTCGCTGAAATTTGTCCTGAACCGGGCACCATAATTCGATTTCTCGAAATTATCAGTAAAATTATATACTCCTTCGATATCTGATAATTCACCAAGGGTAATTTTCAGCGACACAGCATCGGCGCCGTCCTTTTCGAATTTACTGAAATTTGCGGGATTAATCGGCCCGAACATATCTGTCGGCTGCCATATCCTGCCTGTACCCCATGATATCCTCTGCCTGCCGATAGTCAAGCCTCCCCAGTCGAATGTGTTTTTGTAATAGAGCCTGTCGATAAAATGGTTAACAGCAAAATTACCCTCGGCATAGGGAGTCCAGTTCAAATCGAGAGCCTGGCGTGGTGTTTTATTACCTAAGGCGAGGCCTTTCAGCAATTCCATCGAATACATAAAGTCTATTTCGTAATGCAGTTCTATCCTGCTGTTTTCGTCGATTTCAAAGGTAGGCTTCAGTCTGAGCCTTGCCAGGTTTATGATATTCGCAGGTGATTTCAGTACATCGCCATCAGGCATAGCAATCTCGCTGCCCAAGCTGTAAACAGGCATTTCGTAAATATATCCCGCAAACTCGAATGCCGGGTCTGCATACGCATGCCGGTACACTAAAAATATTACTATTAACGAAATAAATGTTCTAGTTCTTATAACCATATCCGGCCTTAATTATTATAGGTTTATTTTGATACATCATCTGTAACCAGGCCGTCTTTTAGCGTAATAAGCCTTCTGGAAAATTCCATAACCTGCCTGTCGTGCGAAGAAAATACAAATGTAATCCCCTTTTCGGTATTCATCCTGAGCATCAGGTTTAGCAGGTTCTCACCGGTTTTCGAGTCGATATTTGCCGTAGGTTCATCGGCCAGCACAATAAGCGGCTCGTTTACAATCGCCCTGGCAACTGCTACCCGCTGCTGCTGCCCTCCCGACATCTGGTTCGGCCTCTTGGAGGCTAATTCGGCAATTCCCAGTTCCTCCATAACAGATAAAGCTTTGGCCCTGCGCTCTTTTTCGCCAATCCCCTTCAGCATCATCGGAAATTCGATATTTTCCATAGCGGTCAGCACAGGAATCAGGTTGTATGCCTGGAAAATGAATCCCAGTTTGTCGAGCCTCAAATCCGAAAGCTGCTTTTTGGATTTTGTTAATACGTCTTCTCCCAGCAGGTGCACCGAGCCTGATGTCGGCTTGTCGAGAGTGCCGATTACATTCAGCAGAGTAGTTTTACCTGAACCGGAAGGCCCGGCAATCACCGAAAACTCGCCCTGCTTAAATCCGAGGGTAACACCCCTTAGTGCATCGACGGGCACACCGTTGTCGCTGTAGGTCTTAGCTATATTCTTTATTTCAATCAGCATATCACTATCCTTCATTTGTTTCCAGATTAATTATCATACATATCTTAGCGCTTCGGTAGGCTGAAGCTTAATTGCTTTTCTTGCCGCATATAGCGCTCCTGCCAGTACCGCCAAAGGCACCACCAGAATTGAATTCAGGATGGAGCCAAGCTCCAGGACAGGGTACATAACGCTCCCAATTCCCCACTTTTCGAGGCTCTCGGCATAAATACTAAAATCGATGCCTGAACTACTCAGAGGCAGATAGATTAAGTAGCCAATAAGGAATCCTGTAATCGTTCCAAGGAATCCCATTATCAGCGCTTCTGTAAGTATCAGCCTGAAAATCCTCATATTCCTCATGCCGATAGACATCAGGACACCGAATTCTCGTATCCTTTCGAGTACCGCCATCAGCATTGCATTTGACGAGCCGAACATAACGGCAATACCGATTATGAGGTAGAATACCAGCATCATTTGGTCGTACATATCCACATAATATGCCATTGTTGGTATTAGTTCCTTAAAGTCGAGGGTTTCCATATTCTTGCCAAGCATACTCTCCAGCCTGCCTGCCACTGCTGCAATATTGCCCATATCGTCTGTTTTCATTGCAAATTCGTGGATTCTGCTGCCAAGCCCCAGCAATTCCTGCGATGATTTCAGCGGTATGTAAACATACATCTTATCGAATTCCGAGTTGGGCGACCTGTATATGCCTGAAATAACGAACGATTCCATCCCGATTGGCCCTTGCAGCGTATTGACCATTACAACAATATTGTTGCCTGTATCCACTTCCAGTTTTTGGGCTAATTTTTCAGATATTACTATTTCGTTTTTAATGCCTGAAAGGTAGCTGCCCCGCAAAATCGACCTGCTTATCACAGTAATATTCTTCTCTTTTCCGGGGTCGATGCCCACAAGGTAAATACCCGATGAATTGGATGCATATTTTATCAGGCCGTAAACCAAAGTCCTCGGGCTGTAATGTATTATGCTCTTTTCCGATTTCAGGGCCTTTTCAATCATTTGCGGATTATCGATAAAGTTCGATACAATTTTATTGTCGTTGTATCCTTTTTTGTGGACCTGAATATGGGAGTAATGCGTATTTATCTGATTATTCAGCATTTGCAGCACCATTCCCCTGCCAAGGGTATCGTAAACGAGCGTTGCCGATATACCTACCACTATTGAAGTCAGTACCAGCAGTGTCCTGCGCTTGTTTCGCCACAGGTTGCGCCATGCCACTTTTATTATCATCATGTGTACCTTATACCTTTCAACGATTCTAATTTAAACAGCCTGTAAGCAGGATAAATAAATACAAGTAAAGCAATTATAATTATAGTAATGCTCGTTGAAACAAAGATGGAGGCATCGAGGCTCGAAAACATTGCGGGCATAAATCCGAATTCCTCGTACATTTTGGCAAAATCGCCGCTGAAATAAATCGGATTTTTCACAATGTAATAGTTTAGCCCCAGCCCGAATAAATTGCCTAATACTAATCCAATAATCACAAGAAAAATTGTCTCGAAAAAGATAATTATTGCCAGCCGGCTGTTCTTTGTACCGAGTGCAAGCATTACGCCGAATTCCCTGAATCTCTCTGTTACGGACATCAGCACTGTGTTTAATATACCGAAAGCTACTATTATAATCAGCATACCAAGTGTAATTATCCCGCTGATATTATCCATTTCGATTGACTGCTGAATATCGGGCATTAGTTCGGCCCAGTCGAGAACGGCAAGTGAAGTATCTTGAATGGAATTCTCAAGCCCAGCTTTCGCTTTTTCCAAATCGCCAAGGCCGGCGATATTCAGGGCAACTACGTTTATCCTGCCTTCCATCGCCAGCAGTTCCTTTGCAGCTTCAATATTCATTAATACCATCATGCCGTCCATTTCGGTGCTTCCCATTTTGGTTGTGCCTGCTATCCTGAATTTCAGGTTGCCTGTGGAACCATCGTAACCACTGGATAGTATTACAACTTCGTCGCCGATTTTCGCACTGATATTATCCAAGATTTTGCAGCCGACAACGATATCGTACATGGAATCCTTCCTGAGATAGCTTCCTGCATTTACCCTGCCGGCGATTTTGGACACCTTCTTTTCCTGCTCAGGCTCAATTCCAAAAATCATACAGCCCTGGGAAGTACCGTGATTCTTCCCTATCAAACCGCCCGAGTAAATTCTCGTAGTATATGCCTTTATGCCTTTAGTTTCGTCGAGTGCTTTTTTCAGAGTATCAGTAAGAACAAACGACTTTGATAGCGACTGGTTATCTCTGAATTCCTTATCTTGTATTTGAATATAGCCTGTAAACATCTCGACCGAGGTTGTGATATTATTGTCATAGGTGCCTAATTGCAGCCCCCTCATGGCAATAGTAAGAAATGTGGCGAAGAAT
>DAINRZ010000215.1:0-6484 GCA_036741575.1 Kapaibacterium sp. (SeqCode) | reverse complement strand
ATTGTCATAACCTAAAATTTTGTGTAAACTATGATAAGCTTATATGATAAATCCAAATACGGCTTTCGAAGATGAATTGTATTTTGAATATTTAAAGAATCCCGAATCCGTAAGCCCCCAGTGGAGGGAGTATTTCGGCAAAACTAAGCAGGAGATTACTTCGCGTGTAATTGAGTCTGCAAAATTCAAGCCCGAAGCAAGCGAGATAAAGCTCAACGAGGGCGATATCCTCGAGCCTATGGGTTCAGTCTCCCAGAAAATTGCCCTGAATATGGAGGAAAGCCTAACAGTACCTACAGCTACTTCGATCAGGACTATGCCGGTCAAGGCGCTCGACGAAAACAGGAGGATTGTCAATAAGTATTTATCTAAAATGAAAAGGAATAAGGTTTCATTTACTCATATCCTTGCCTGGGCTATTGTCAAGGCATTGGTGAAATACCCGCACATGAACGATACTTTCACTGTTGTGGACGGTGTACCCCACAGGGTGAAAAGGAAATCCATCAATCTGGGAATGGCCGTGGATATCACAAAGAAAGACGGTACGAGGCTTTTGCTGGTGCCAAACATCAAAAACTGCCAGGCCATGAATTTTTCGGAGTTTATCGAGGCTTACGACAAAGTAGTATATAAAACCAGAAACAATAAAATCGAACTCGACGACCTGGCCGGCACTACTATCTCGCTTACAAATCCCGGCATGATAGGCACTACGGCCTCGAGCCCGCGCCTGATGAAAGGCCAGGGACTAATAATCGCTACCGGGTCTATCGATTACCCGACTGAGTTTCAGGCTGTAAGGCCCGAAATACTTACCACTCTGGCAATATCGAAAATCGTAACTATGACAAATACTTACGACCACAGGATAATACAGGGGGCCGAATCGGCTGAGTTCCTCAACTACCTGAGCAAGCTGCTGATAGGTGAATTTAAATTTTACGACCAAATCTTTGCCTCGCTGAAAATACCTTTCGAACCTATCAGGTGGACTACCGACAATACTATTATTACCCGCTTTGGGCAGGTGGACGAAAAGGAAGCAATCGAGAAAAGCGCCCACGTTATGTTAATGATTAATGCTTACCGTGTAAGGGGGCACCTGCTGGCTTCGATTAATCCGCTCGGTTTCGAATCGTATTATTACCCCGAACTGGACCCTGCCTACTACGGTTTTACCATATGGGACCTCGACAGGGTATTCCATGCAGACGATTCGTGGAAGAGCAATGAAATGCCGCTCAGGGAGATCATTGAACTGCTGCGCGATACTTACTGCGGCCCGATAGGTATCGAATTTATGCATATCCAGGATCCGGTCAGGAAGGACTGGATAAAGAAAACGCTCGAAAGCGGAGCTTTTGCACAAGAATACTCCCTGGCCGAGAAAAAAGAAATATTCAGGAAGCTGATGCAGTCGCAGGAATTCGAGGATTTTCTGCATACTAAATTCGTAGGCCATAAAAGGTTTTCGCTCGAGGGCAGCGAATCGGTTATCGTTTTGTTAGACAAGTTGATTAACCAGAGCGCCGACAGCGGGCTCGATTCGGTTTACTTAGGCATGGCGCACCGGGGCAGACTGAATGTGCTTGTGAATATCATGGGCAAGAATGCCGAAAGAATATTCGACGAGTTCGACGGAAATATCGACCTGACAAGCTACCACGGCTCGGGCGATGTGAAATACCACCTGGGCAGCAAAGGCTTATTCAAATCGCGTTTGGGTAACGAGATTAAAATCGTGCTATCCCCCAACCCCAGCCACCTGGAATTGGTAGATCCCGTCGTGGAGGGCATGGCTCGCGCCAGGGCAAACAAAATTAATGACGATACTTATTCTAAAGTGCTTCCTGTGCTTATTCACGGTGATTCTGCCTTTGCAGGCCAGGGAATTGTGGCCGAAACGCTGAACCTCTCGAAGCTGAAAGGATACCACACAGGCGGTACGATTCATATTATTATAAATAACCAGATAGGTTTTACTACTTCGACGGCAGAAGCGCGCTCGACCGTTTATGCCACGGACATTGCCAAAATGATACAGGTTCCAATCATTCACGTTAACGGTCACGAGCCGGAAGCAGTCATATCAGCAGTCCTGTTTGCATTTGAATACAGGCAGAAATTCAACGACGACGTGATTATCGACCTGCTTAGCTACCGCAAGTACGGCCACAACGAATCGGACGAGCCGAGCTATACCCAGCCGCTCCTTTACAAGAAAATCAAGTCGATGCAGCCTGTAGGCGTCAAATATGAAAACGAACTGACTAAACAGGGAGTATTCACAAACGGCGAATCGACAAGCTGCATCAGGGATATACAGCAGGATTACTACGACAGGTTTATAAACAGGGCGAAGAAACAGGAAAGCCGTAAGATTGAAATTGCAGATGAGCCGGATATCTTTTATAATTATAAAACGGCAGTGACGCCGGAGGTACTCAACAAAATTGCCGAAGGGATTACCCGCTTACCCGTTAACGGATATACACCCAATCCAAAAGTAAAACAATTGCTTAAGAAAAGGCATGAAATGGTTTTTGGTCCGAAACCGCTCGTCGATTGGGCTATGGCCGAAGCTCTCGCCTTTGGGGCTCTGCTTCTCGAAGGTACTGAGGTACGGTTTGCCGGCGAGGACACACGCCGCGGCACCTTCAGCCAAAGGCACGCAGTGGTTTACGACATTAACACAGAGGAGGAATTCACTCCCCTGAATAATATAGACAAGAAACAGGCTTATCTGAGAATATGGGACAGTCCGCTCTCGGAACTGGCTGTGCTGGGATTTGAGTACGGTTACAGCGTGGAAGCAGCAGACGGCCTGACCCTTTGGGAAGCCCAATTTGGCGATTTTGCCAATATGGCGCAGCCAATATTCGATCAGTTCCTGGCATGCGGCGAAACGAAGTGGGGACAGGTTTCGAACCTGACAGTACTGTTGCCCCACAGCTACGACGGCCAGGGGCCGGAGCACTCCAGCGCCAGAATAGAGCGATACCTGCAACTTTGCGCCGACAATAATATGCTTGTTTGCAATATTTCCTCGCCTGCCAATTATTTCCATGCACTGCGCAGGCAGGCATTTATGAAAGCCAAAAAGCCCCTGATAATATTTACGCCCAAGAGTATGCTCCGTATGCCAGGCGCAGTCTCCCCCGTCAGCGGGTTTACCGAATCGGGCTTCAAGGAGATAATTGACTTTGACTTGGTTGAGGATGCTACGGCAATAAAAAGGGTATTATTCTGCTCGGGCAAGATATATTATGAACTGGCAACGGAACTCAGTAAATCGGGCAGAAAAGATACAGCCATTATAAGGGTGGAGCAGCTTTACCCCTTCCATTCGTCGCTGATGAAATCGATACTCGGCCGATACGGCAATGCCGCCGAATACTTCTGGGTACAGGAAGAACCGCAGAACATGGGCGCCTGGAATTTCTTATACCCCAGGATAGCGCCACTGCTGGCAGGCAAACCTCTCGATTACATCGGCAGGTTCGAAAGCTCGGCCACATCCACGGGCTCGTTCAAGGTTCACACCGAAGAGCAGGAAAATATTATCCGGCAAGCGATATATTGAGGGGGGATATAAAGGCGTGGTTTTACTTCGAAAATTGAATTATTTTAAAAATCGAATAATAGTTGTGTCAAATTACTCTGATTCTATTTTGCCATAAAAACAATATTCTCGATCCAATTCCTGAATCTGGGGCATTTCGCAATTATAACATCAATCCCGTTTTCTTCAGCAATGAGATTTCCATGAAGAATTTTATTATAATCATGAATTATGCTCTTAAGCCTTTTTGATGGAGCAGTCACTGGATTGTCATTAATATCTTCAGGATTAGGGTAATCATTAATAATTTTACTAACCTGATTTATAATTTTGACTTCGGTATTCCAGAAACCATTAAAGCCATTAATTGATGAAAATAGCAGAGCTTCAAATTCGTGTAATTGGATATAAGGAATAAATCTTGAATCACCAATATCTTCAAAAATAGATTTTTCTAAGAACATGACTTTTTGAAGTGAATTACTTTGTTTCATGGCTTTAGTGAAATTGGGTATACTTCCGGGAATTCTAAAAAAATCTACCAATGTTGAAACAATAATATCTTTTTGTTGCTTTAACAGTCTAAGAACATCATTTTTAAGATGGCTATAATTAACAAAACCACCTTTGTGGCTTTTGCTGGTTTGAATTTTTATCGGACGAACATCGTAAATGTTGTGACCCCTTAAGTAAGGAGTTACTATCATTTTAACAAATTCTTCTTCTGTCTGGCCTTCAACAATAATATAAATTATTTTCATTAGGGCCTACCCCCGATGATATTCTTATCCCATAATTCCCCAAGGGAATAATCATCGAGCCAGCCTTTTAATTCATTCGACGAAAGCCTGTTAAAAACAGATTGTTTATCCTTTCGGTCAACTACAATTATGTCATCGGGCTGGAAATTTTCAATTAAATTTACTGATTGAGTCGATATTATTATTTGTGTACTATTTGATGCACTGTTAATTAATCCAGCCAGCTTATTAATCGCAAATGGGTGCAGGCCTAGCTCAGGCTCGTCTATAATAATTGTTTTGGGTAATTTCGGCTGCAACAATAGTGTGGCAATGCAAATAAACCTTAATGTCCCGTCTGAAAGATTATTAGCATCAAAATATTTATCTGTTCCTTCTTCTTTCCATTCTAACTTTATTAACTCATTATTCAGAGCCATAGGTTTCAAATCAAAGGACTTAAAAAATGGAGCTACAGACTTAACGATTTTTTCTATTAATTTAAAGCTTGCCGGATATTTCTTTGATAACAGAAAAAGAAAAGAAGCGAGGTTTTGGCCGTCTTCCCGTAAATAAGAATTATCGTTAATATTGCTATATTTCTTGACTGCTGCGGTTCTGCCGGTATCGTGGAAATGAAATACCCTGAAACTATTGAGATATTCTTTTATATAACCTATTCTTTTTGATGAATTACTTTTATATGTACTTTCCTTATTTCCTTTTATCCCTGTTTCTATATTCCAATAAGGAGTTTTATTTTGATAATCGTGATATATATTAAAGCCGTTAGTTTCGTATTCAAAGTATAAGCCATTTGAAAGTGTCGGCTTTAATATAAACTCATAAAAATTTGTATTATCAAAAGTAACTTTGCAGTACAATTGAGCCGATTCTTTTGTACCAAAATACAGGATGTTGTCACACCCGTCTTGTTCGTTGACATAGTTTTGCAGGTTCTGATTGTAAATATTATTCAGGAACTCGAAAAAAGAAATAAAATTGCTTTTACCTGCCCCGTTAGCACCTATTAAAACATTCAGGTTCTTCAGTTCAATATCGATTTCTTTAATTGATTTATAATTCTTAAAATTTATCTCATCAATCATAAAATTACCTTTAAAACTTCAATAGTTTCCTGATGACCTAATAATTTTTGTTTGTTTTTCAAGATAATAATTACCTTTTTTTTATTAATCATAAAATTCGAATTTCCTTTTAATTTACGAAATTGCTTTGATTTCAAATATAATAAACATAATCCACTACTTTGCACAACAAAAAACTAATATAATATTTTTTATTTTTATTTGTACATATCTTTTATAGAAATGACTCAAAGATAAGTAGACTGGGTATTACTTTACGTTTTCATGCCAAAGGGGTAATAGTCGTACACCGTAAGGGAGTCGAGGTAGAATGTGCCAGCCGCCGTCCTGTTCTTCATGTCGCTGAAAGTCATGCGTACGTTACCCAAATGGTCCTTGTGTTCATAGAATTTTTGACGCAACTCCCGTAAAAACATTGTAGTGTCCGGCGCAGTAATATCGTGCTGAAGGTAAGGCTTTGGCGTCACCTTGCCGAACCTGTCGTGGCCCTGCGCCCCGTAGATCTGCCATGTGTGCTTCTTGAGCTGTTTGATTGAGCGGGGAAATCAGTACTGCGAAAAAAAATATATGAGTTCCTGAATCGTTGACTAAATGTTATGATTGAAAGGGTTCAATATTGGGTTGAGGTATCCGAATACGATTTGGACACCGCCGAAGCTATGCTGTTAAGCAAAAGGTACTTGTATGTCGGTTTCATGTGTCATCAGTCAGTCGAAAAAATTCTTAAAGCATATTATTGTTCAAAGTTCAACGACCAGCCGCCTTTTACTCATGGATTACTGCTTTTAGCAGAAAAGTCTGGTATAATTGAAGAATTAACAGACGATATTGTCGAGTTTATCGATACTCTGCAGCCGCTGAATATCGAGGCAAGATACCCCTCGGATAAAGAAGCTTTGTTAGGATATTTAACCCCGGAAAAATGCCGGGAAATTCTGGATAATACAAGGAAAACAGTTCAATGGATAAAGACGAAGTTATAAAAAAGCTGCGAGAATACAAACTGCTTCTGAAACAGCATTTCGATTTGGACAGGTTGATACTGTTCGGGTCGTACTCGCAGGGCAGGC
>DAINRZ010000214.1:0-6486 GCA_036741575.1 Kapaibacterium sp. (SeqCode) | reverse complement strand
GCATAGCGCTTTCCAAATTTCTTTACTGGAGAAAGAAGTATCGTGATCAGCCATAAATTTGTTTGAATTCCTCATTTCACTAATTGATACTCTATCATTGCAAATTCTGTTAAAGATTTTCATAATAGCTTTTGTTCTTGCCCATCTATTAGGCGGATAATTTTTATTTTTCCAATCTAATTGACTAAACATGAAGTGTAAAGAATTCCAAAAACTAAGTTCGTTATTTTTTATAAGGTTTGAGTTTTCATAAATAAACATTGATTGTTCAAATTCATTCATTAGTCTTACATTTTGGTAGCCTGGGTATCTATATTCTTGAAGTAAATCATTACACAAGCTTTGTAAAGTTCCAATTCTCAGCTTTGAAATATCTACAGATATTAATGAAGGATCCATTCGTATTAAGTGATTTCTGTAATATGATAAGCGATCCTCCAGATTCTTAGCTGCTTTTCTTGTAAATGTAGTTATAAATATTGACTCAGGTGGTACGTTGTCCATTTGTATTGGATCATTACTGACAAATAATAATCTAAGCAATAATAGTGTTAATACTTCTGTTTTTCCTGATCCCGGGCCAGCTAATACCCATGCAGGGCCAGATTTATGGCTTATTATTGCTTTTTGCTGTTCTGTATAACTGATATTTCTATCAGGAATGGTCTCGATTCTTTCAATTAATTCATTAGTTGTCATATTTTTCTTTTATAATTTTTATTTATAATCCCCTTCAACATTTTCATTTTAACACCAATACCACCTTCAAGAATAACAAGATTCCGGTTTCCTGAAATTTCGCTTTCTATTGTACGCATATAGTTTTTGCCTAAGCAAATGAAGATATTATTATTCCCGCTCAAATATGGCTTCACCTGATCTGAAATCATCTTTTTCAGTTCAAGCGCTCTTTTAGCTGTCATGACTTGTTCGTAATTTTCTATAATCGTATCGGGAAAAATCAATCCGTATTTAGCAGATATGATTAATATATCGAAAGCGCCGAAATCCGTCATGTTCTTCTTCAGAACTCTGTATATCACTCCATCATAAAGATCCCATGCTTTTATAGGGCTGCTTGTTTTAACCTTCCGTTTTGAGCAGGATATTATTAAAAGGCCTTTCTTATGGCTTTTTGATTTCATCTGTACTGAGTTATCAATAAATGACTGTATTTCACATAATTACAATACAATTTACAAAATTTAGTTGTTTATTGAAAACTCTATTTTTATAATTTTTTCGAAAATTTTTACACATTCAACTTCTTTCCATTATTCCAATACGATTGACTTGCAATATAAAAACGGCACAGGTAAATAACTTACTTGTGCCGCATTAAGTCTGCGAATAAGAATTATCCAGTCTTATTTTATCACTGCTCCTGCCATTATGCACGGGAATATGGCAGCCATTTTCAGGTCGATGTCTTCTTCGGGCATGCCGTCGCTGATAGTCCATTCTTTCCAGGCGTCGTCGCCGCTCCATTTGGTTTGCACTTTTATTGTGCCCTTGGGGCCGGTGATAACCCATTCTTTCCACCTGTCGCTGCCCGACCACACCGTTTTGGCATTCAGGGTGCCGCTGCTGCCCGAAATAACCCATTCCCACATGGCATCGCTGCCCGACCATTTTGTCTTGATCGAAATCGAGCCGGAATTACCGCTGTATATCCATTCTTTCCAGGCGTCGCTGCCCGACCACTTCGTTTTGACGGTACCGTTCGAGCCGGGTACGGATACAATCCATTCCTTCCAGGCGTCGCTGCCCGACCATTTTGTTTTCAGCCAGCCGCCGCCCCTGTTAAAATTTACCACCCATTCTTTCCATGCATCGTCGCCCGACCACTTTGTTGCCATGCCGATAAACAATTGAATTTTCGCTTTCTTAATACTTTCTTTTTTGACGTTGAGCACAAACGAGCCTTCGCATACAAGGTTTCCCTTTTGCTTGTCGCCTTTTGCTGCATATACCTTTACTGCAACCTGGTTTTTGCCTTGTTTCATCCTGTCTAAGTAATTCCACAGGGCAGCCGACTCGCTCCACCTGACATCGTCATTGTTGGATGGGTAATACGAAGACTGGAAAGTAGTCCATTTCGGGTCCATCAGAGTATGATACGAAGCCGCAAGCGCATCGTTTACATATACTTCCATTAATTGATAGGCTTTGCCGCGGTACAGTTCCCATCCGGCTCCGGCATACTCTTTGCCCATGCCTTGTTTCATGTAATTACGGGAGTATATCGTTTCGCCCCAGTTGAACTCTTTTTTGAATTTAGTAATATCCTCTTTCTGGAAAGCAATTTTTTCATTTGCAAACACGATAGTGCCCGGATTCTTCTTGTGGTAATCGCTCGAAAATCCGTCGTCTTCCATCTGAGCTGCCAGTTCCGCCCCAAACACAAACATCATTATCACAGCCCAACCGGCCGCCAGAAACCTTTTCATACATACTCCTGTTGTAAATAATTTATGATTACTTTGCTAAATATACTGCCGAAAAAACGCAGGCAAAAATCGATGCCAGCTTCATATTTGCCGGCTCCGATGGCATATTGTCGTAAATAACCCATTCTTTCCATGGGTCGTCGCCGTTCCACTTGGTTTTTACCGTAATAGTGCCCGTAGTGCTTTCAATAACCCATTCTTTCCATGCTTCGCTGCTTGTCCAACGGGTTTTCACAACAAACTTTGCATCGACGGATGTAACAAACCATTCCTGCCATGCATTGCCGCTTGTATATCTTGGTTTAATTATTATTTTATCTGTGGCGTCTTCGTAGAACCATTCCTGCCAGCCGTCGCTGCCGCCAAAGCGGGTTTTTATTCCTGCGCTGTAATCAGGCAGGTCGAGCAGCCAGTCGTTCCAGGAGTCGTCATTATTCCAGCGAGTTTTCAGTACGCCGGTGCCTATGTCCATTTTTATTATCCATTCTTTAATGTCAGGATTTACTGTGTTCCTGGTTTGAATGGCATTAAAAACAGGCTTGGGAAGCGATGCTGTATTTACTGCTTCTGGCTCGGGCAGTGGCTTGTAGTTCAGAGAGAATACCCCTTCGCATATTACGCTTCCTTTTTTCGAGCCGTCAGCATTCGAGGGATAAACCTTGACACCAATGTCATACTTGCCTTCTGCCAGTTTGGCTAAGGCATCGGGCAGGATTTTAGTTTCTTTCCATTCATATTTATCTTTTGGTTTTGGGAAAAAGCAAGCCTGGATATTCGTCCATTTTTTATCGATTTCCTGTATTACTGTGCCTGCAGGTTTGCCGGCAACTGCCACTTCGACTAAGTAATATGTTTTACCGCTGTAATCCCAGCCCAGGTCGTTATATTCGTTGTTCATGCCCCTTTTGAAATAGAACATGCAATAAATGGGGCCGCCCCATGTAAACTCGTTGGTAATACCTGCTTTTTTCTCGAAATTGATGAAAATTGATGTGGGAGCAAAAATTGCTTTGCCTACGTTTTCTTTGTGAAAATCATTGTTCATACCGTCGTCTTCGATTTGCGCAAGCAGGCTTCCGGACACAGCCGGAATAAAAATTAATAAAACTATTAAGTAAAAATGTTTAAACATCAAATTCCCCTTGAAAATTTTACTAACAATGTAATATTTATCGGCACGATGGGGACAAAGTTTAATAAAAGCCGATAATTAAGACTCCCGATAATCGTCGAAAGGATTTTGAAAATTTGCAATAATGTATTAATATTGTTGCTTGTTTTAATTTACAAGTAAGTAAAACCAGGTTAAATTATGTACGAGCCATTGCCCGAAAAGCTGTCGTATCCCGAAATTGAGCACAAGATACTCGGTTTCTGGAAGAAAAATGATATATTCAACAAATCCCTTCTCAACAGGGAAGGCAGGCCTTTTTATGCTTTCTACGAAGGCCCCCCAACCGTTAACGGCAATCCTGGAATTCACCACCTGATGGCAAGGACCATTAAGGATACAGTCTGCAGGTACAAAACAATGAGCGGCTATTATGTGCGCCGCCAGGCCGGCTGGGATACTCACGGCCTCCCCGTGGAAATTGCCGTCGAAAAAGAATTGGGGCTGACAAATAAAGCAGATATTGAAAAATACGGTATTGACAATTTTAACCGTGAATGCAAAAAATTCGTTTATAAAAACATAGAGATGGATCTGGGGTGGCGCTACCTGACAGACAGAATGGGCTATTGGGCCGATCTCGATTCGGCATATATTACCTGCACAAATGAATATGTGGAATCTGTCTGGTGGGCCCTCGACCAATTCTTTAAAAAAGGGCTGATATACAAGGGATTCAATGTTGTTCCCCAATCGCCTACAATAGAAACGCCACTCAGCTCGCATGAACTCTCGCTGGGCTACAAAGACGTGCGCGACCCTAACTGCTACCTGAAGCTGAAGATAACCGATTCGCCTGCCAAAGAGCTTATCGGCAATTATGTTATGGTATGGACGACAACCCCGTGGACTTTGTTCGCCAACGTTGCCCTGGCAGCAGGCGAGGATATAGACTATGTGCTCGTAAAAAACATCAGGCAGACGAAGGAAGAAACTCTGGAAGACAACCTGCTGCTTGCCAAATCGCGCCTAAGCGTATTAGAAGGCGAATATACAATTATTAAGGAATACAAAGGAAAGGATATACTCGGCACTGTTTACGAGCAGATTTTCCCTTATGTTCCCATCGACAGGAATAAATACCCCAATGCACTTACTATACTGCCCGGCGACTTTGTCTCCACCGAGGACGGCAGCGGCATAGTGCATATGGCCCCGGCATTCGGCGAAGACGATTATGCAATGTCGAGAAAACACAACCTGCCGTTCCAGCAGCCTGTGACGCCTAACGGGCATTTTACACCGGAACTTGGCGAGTTTGCGGGCAGGGCCATCAAGAATTTCAAATATGTGGACCACGAAGAAGAAGGCTCGGATAAGGATATTATTATTGCCCTGAAATATGCCGGTAAAATATACCGTGCAACCAATGACTACGTGCACAGTTACCCGCATTGCTGGCGCACAGGCAATCCGGTAATGTATTATGCCCGCGAAAGCTGGTTTATTAAATCTCCTGAATATAAGAAGGAGATGATGGAGCTGAATGCGACCATCAACTGGCAGCCCCCGGAAATTGGCTCAGGGCGGTTCGGCAACTGGCTCGAAGAAGTGAAGGAATGGTCGCTCTCGCGCGACAGGTTCTGGGGCACACCAATACCGATATGGGTCTCCGAAGACGGCGAAGATATGTTTTCGATAGGCTCGATTGAAGAGCTGAAACAAGGCCTTTACGAAAAAGACGGGCAGCTTGTCCCCGTTGCAGAATGCGGCGTGGAAATCGATCCCCACAGGCCGTTTGTAGATAAAGTAGTATTTGTCAGGGACGGCAAGAAATACCGCAGGATACACGAAGTGGTGGATGTGTGGTTCGATTCGGGCGCAATGCCGTTTGCACAGATGGACTACCCCTTCGAAAACAAGGAGCTGTTCGAAAGCCAGTTCCCCGGCGATTTTATTGCCGAGGGCATCGACCAGACGCGAGGCTGGTTCTATACCCTGCACAATATTGCCACAGCGCTTTTCGGCAAGCCTGCATTCAAGAACATTGTAGTTAACGAACTGATACTGGATAAAACCGGCGTTAAAATGTCGAAGTCCAAGGGTAACGTAGTCGATCCGTTCGAAGTAATGGAGCGTTTCGGCGCCGACGCCGTCAGGTGGTACCTGTTTATCAACAATCCCCCCTGGAAGGCCACAAAATTTAATGATTCCGATATTGCCAAGACTGTAATCAGCGATTTCTTCAGGTCGCTCACTAACACTTATGCATTTTTTGCTTTGTATGCAAATATCGATGGTTTTACAGGCAGGGAAGAATTCATACCCGTGCAGTCCAGGCCCGAAATCGACAGGTGGGTGATTTCCAGGGTAAATACTATTATCAGGGAATATAAAGAATATATGGATGACTACGAGCTGACAAAAGCAAACAGGATAATCCAGAACTTTGTTATCTACGAGCTGTCCAACTGGTATATCCGACGCAACAGGCGCCGGTTCTGGAAAGGCGATTTCGACAGGGATAAAATTGCTGCCTACCAGACTCTTACGGCAGTCCTGAAAGCAGTTATTTCGCTGATGGCGCCAACTGCCCCGTTCCTGTCCGAAGACCTTTACCAGAGGCTACGGACCGATTCTGAGCCGGATTCGGTACATATCCTGGATCTGCCGTTAGCCGATGAAACTCTTATCGACCTTGAACTCGAAAGAAAGATGGATATTGCACAGAGTATCGTTAATCTGGCGCGCTCGCTGCGCGAGCAGGCAAAAATCCGGGTCAGGCAGCCCTTGCGCAGAATGCTGGTGCCCGTGCTCAACGATTCGGAGAAATCTGATGTAATGTATTTTGCAGAGATTATTAAAGAAGATAGGGTGTCAGGCATCACCAGCAACAGGATAAGAAGCTATTCCGGCGTGGTAAAC
>DAINRZ010000213.1:0-6491 GCA_036741575.1 Kapaibacterium sp. (SeqCode) | reverse complement strand
ATTTCAATAGGCAGTTATTATTTTAATTATACCGATTGCCTGTCAAATGCGCTTTTTACCAAAGACGGCGGCAAAACCTGGGAGAAAGACACAAACGTGAAAGCGATGATAAATTTTTTATCATTTTATAATAAAACGGGCGGCTACGGCGCCTGGTTCAACAACATTTACCATACTGTCGATATGGGCAGGACATGGGATTCCACAAGGCTTACTGAAGGAGAAGAACATATCAGGGACATTGTATCTATAGATGAAAATACAGCCTATGCCGTTACGAGAAAATCAGTAAAAACAGACGATACGGTTAAATATCCCAGCGGTTATGCGAGCTTTTATAAAATACTTAAAACAACTGACGGGTTTCATAACACAGACACAATAATTAAAACAGAATCTGCCGATATAGGGCTCACGAAAATCGTAAAGTATGACGCCAATATGCTTTTTGCCTTCGGCAGCGGTTCCAAGCTGCTTGTCACAAAAGATGCGGGAGAAACCTGGGAGCAGATTTCTATCCCGAACTATACATCGATGGATATGCTGGTAATAGATGATAACAAATGGATTGTCACCGGCTGGATGGATACTTTATCATATACAACAGACGGCGGGGCTAACTGGAAAATGGAAGTTCTTGGTTTATCCGTTATAATGGACAAGCCTAATAACTTTTATGATATTAAGCAACTATACTCCGGCGAAATAATGATTGTGGGCAAGGGGCGGATTGTAAAAGGCGTTTGGTACGACGAAGATACCGATGTTTCGGAACCCCGTGCAGAATACGATTTCAACCCGTACTTTTATATCAGGGTATTGCCCAATCCTGCTTCGGATATTGCCAGAATAGAGCTTTACGGATTGTATTCCGTAAAAGGCCTGCCGCTGAGCGTAAAATTATACGACATATTCGGCAACGAAACCAGGGATTTATCATTCGAAGCAAATAGCAGTAATAACGGCATATTATCCATATTCAATGCCGATTTGTCCGGCTTATCCAAAGGCGTATATTTTATTCAGATGACATCGGGCGGTTACGCCAAAACAAGCAAAATAGTTGTTACCGGGAAATAAAGAAAAACTTATGAAAACAATTATCAAAAAAATTGGGTTGATGTTTCTATTCCTGCAATCAATATATATTTCAAATGCAGGCAATATTAGTTTTGCCCCTCTTAATATTAATTTAAAAGGGCTGGAAGCAAGCGGAGATACAACCATTGCATTCGGTGATTTCGGTTCTGCTTTGATAAGCTGCGATAACCAAAAAACATGGAAGCAAATCCGTATTTTCGATACCGGAAATATTATCGGTGTCTGTTTGGAGAAAAGCAGGATTGTCGCCTTCAGCGATATTGGAGATGTCAGTATTTCTGCTGACGGGGGCAAATCCTGGAATATAAAAGCAAGCCTCGGCGATTCGCTTGTTTATGTAATTAGTTCGCCAGGTGGGTATTTTGCTCTCTCGAGAATGAAAATAATAAACCTTGGCAATGATTTCGAAGTAAAGGAGGCTATACCATGGAGGTTTAAAAAAACATGGAAATATAATAGCGATATTATGTATCTCCGCCGCTCTATAGTAATCTTTGACGACTATCTCGTTGCCGAAAACGATTCGGCTGTATTAATCCGGTACGATTTCGACCTGGAGCCTATAGATTCACTTTTTTATACATCCTTAGGTTTGTGTGATACATGCAAAAGCGGATATTCATTGTATGCCGATTCGGAGTACCTTTACACCAGAACAGGCAACATTCTTTACAGGTCGAAGGACTTTAAGTCAATGGAAAAATTCTTCGACTTCAATCAACTTGTCGATTCTGCTTATACACAAGGATCTAAAATGATTGGCGCAAAAATGTATTGCTTTACAAGAACACACGACTATCGATACGGCCCTTATATTAATGTGTTTGAAATACCCCAAAAAGATTCGGCTATTTGGATTAGTACCGTCAATTGTTCGGAGCTTCCGGGCAGCGGAGGATTATCTACAGGAAGCCTCGATGTAAACGATTTTATTATCGAAAACGGATTGGTTACAATTGCGGCAAACAGCAAATTCCTTGCATCGGCTGCCATTGGAGATACTTCGACAAACAGGATTTCCGACCTTACAGGTATTAAGTCAAATACTGATTTTATGCCTGATTTTACGGGCGATTCGGAAGTATTGTATTATACAAAGGAAGGATTGTATCTGTCCGCCGATAACGGAATTACTTTCCGGCGCCTGCCGGTTGACTCTGTTTTTTTTCCAAAGAAAAATTATTTTAATTTCAAATTCAAATTTTTCGATGAATTATCAAAAACTGTATATTTAGGTGGGTATTACCCTATGAACGAGTCCAAAGCATATGTAATGGTATCTGATGATTTCGGCCAAAGTTTTGAAGCTAAGGAGATGAAAGGGTTTTCGTATAACGGCTTATCTGTTTCTATTTCAAATATTTATAAAAACAAGGACTGTTTTGTAATAAGCGAAAGTGCATACAGAAATAAAACCTACAACTGGACATTTACGTATGATATTAACTTCGGATTGACTACCATATTTAGAGATTCGAATTATATTGTTGATTATGTTAATTCCAAAGATACAAATGACTTTCTTATGGTTTACACTGATACCAATTACTATAGGGGGATAAAGCATACTGCCGACAAAGGATTAACATGGAATTCCATTGGACAGTACGGCTTTACTACCGATACGTTTTGGCTTGATTCAGGGGAATATCAAGTTTTCATGACAAGCGATTTTATCGATAAAAAAGAAATTGTTTTGAACGGCAAAACATATTGGATAATATTTAGTTACAAAAAAGCAGACTCGGTTTTTGCCGCCGAGGCGCTCGACACAGAAACATATAAACTAAGCCTTATTTACTCGTGTAAACAGACCGATATTCCTGGTGCAGCAGCCGATTGCAGCAATGATACAGTTTATATGGCAATAGGGGATACAATGTTTATTTTTACGGATTTTGCCGAGAGGCAAAGCTGGAAACATATTGTATTCCCGGACAACGGCAAAGTTATCAACAGGAAGCTTAAAAAAACGGGAGACAGGTTGTTTGCCTTCTATTCTGATGATAAGCACGAGGCAAACCTATATTGGATAAGTTATTCCAAGGACAGCATTCTGTCTGTTACAGAAAACAACAGAACCGAAGAACAGACCTATCTCTATATCTATCCTCCCTATCCCGTTCCTGCAAGGAATATCGTCAGGTCACTAATTTTCTGGGATCCGGCAGTAAATATCGACATAGATGAAATAGGTGTGATAGATATTAATGGTAATAAAACAGAGGGTAGAGAAAATCTTAAGCTCGAGAAATTAACGACTTACAGCGGTTACCTGACCTGGAATTGCGCAGGTATAGCACCGGGTGTATATTTTATATATATTCATCATGGCAATAATTATCGAATTTTAAAAGTTATAGTTCAGCAGTAAATCTCAATATCTGTTTCTTTTAGGGCGTCGTAAGCGCTACCGGAATTACTTTGCCATTGAAAAACTTTCTGCCGTTTATGCTGAAGTCCGCAATGTATTTTCCCATTTCTTCGCTTGTCACCGGGGCTTTGTATTCCGGGAAAGCCTTCGAGAGCATTTCCGTCTGCACCGAGCCGAGCGCCAGGCAATTAACTGCTATATTATGCTCTGCAAATTCTACGGCCAGGCATTCTGTAAGGCATGCCATCGCCGCCTTCGATGCGCTGTAAGCGCTAAGGCCGGGGAATTTCAGGCTGCCCTGGTAGCCGCCCATACTGCTGATATTGACAATATGCGCCACCCCGGAACTGCAAAGCTGAGGGAATAATACATTAATCAACCTGGCTGCACCGAATACATTGATATTGAAAATATTCTGCCAATCTGCCTGCGAAAGTTCAAGGAATGGCTTATTGAGCAGGATTGCTGCATTGTTTATCAGAATGTCGATTTTTCCGAGTTTGCCTGCAATATCATAAACAGGCGAAAGGTTCTCCCTTTCCAGGTCGAACGGCAGAATAATTACTTCTGATTCTCCGGCGCCGGCTGTTACCTTGGCCAGGCGCGCTAGATTTTCGTAATTCCTCGATACGGCAATAATTTTATGGCTTCCGAGCGCTGCAAGGGCCTTTGCAGTCTCGAAGCCTATTCCGTTGCTGGCCCCGGTAATAAGGATGTTCATATTTTAAAATTTTCTTATATTAAATAAATTAATATAGTAAAATGTTTTTTTATTTTCAATTAGTATATTAAAAATAATTCATTTATAATTGTATTATGATATTATGAGATTTTAAAAAAGAATGAGTAAAAACAGGGGGAATATAGGGCCAATAGCCGCTTTGGCGGCGGCGGCGGCAACGGTTGCGGCTTATGCTGTTTACCTGCTGGCAGACTTTACCTGGCATGAGCATGATACGAGGGAATACGACAGTCTGATAGCCCTGAGGTTTGCTTCGGGCGATCCGGCAAGAGACTACATCGACAGGGAGGTCAATGAAAAGATAAAACCCCTGAATCCTTTGCTCGAATTGATAGCTGCATACGAAAAAGAATTGCAGGCCGAATATAATTATATGAAAATGGAATTGGCATCCTCCGATATCGAGAAAATCGTTTCGATGGCTATTGACTATCCCGACAGCATTGAAACATCAAAAGCAAAACTGGCTGATGTAAACAAAATACTTAATAAACATCATTCTAATTTCGACAGAATATCTGCCAGGACTGCTCTTGCCATTAAAAAATTGAAACCGGCAGATGCCGGGCAGCAGCCGCTAATCGACGGCATATATAAACTAATTGCAGGAGGGGACTGCAATATAAATGAATACTTCATGATTCAGGATTCAATAATAGATGACATATCTAAACTTCAGACATTTTTGTCCGATAAAAAGGGTAAATATCGATTCAAGGGGGAAGAAATTATTTTTGATAATAAAAAAGAACAAAATGAATTTAATAAGTACGGAAACAGGCTGCTCGAACTCTGGCAAACAGAGAGCGGGTGGATTTTCAGGATTAAGCAGCAGCAAGGAATTGTAGATGAGAAAATACATACCCAAATAGAAGACTTTTTGCTTTAATTGGCTCAGTTTTTGTTAAGGATTGGATAAGGCATTGTAATTAAATAACTTATTTAGAATTGCAACGCCAAATTATTAATGGATTTTCGGGATAACCTGAGGTCATTATGCAAAAAATCAGTATTTTAATATTAGCCCTGGCATTCATAGGTAATGCAGCAGCCCGCGAAGCTGACGTAATAAAACATATTGGCTTGAACGCAGGCATGGAGTCAAAACCTGGCGAACCGGAAATATCTACAGGGCCGGGTTTGCTAAAAACCCTCGAAGGCTGCGCCAAGGTTTGCGACCGCGAAGGGAACCTTGTTTTCTACACCGACGGTGTAAACGTTTACAACAGGGAACACAGGCAGATGCCAAACGGATTTCGCCTGTTGGGCAATAAATCTGCCGGCAGGGCCGGGGTAATTGTCCCACTGCCTGGTTCGGAAACAGTGTATTATATCATCACTGCCAATAAGGACAAATTCACCGGCGTGAGGTACTCCGTTATAGATATGGATGCCGACGGCGGCCTTGGCGATGTTACACTCAAAAATATGGCCGTCAGGGTGCCGGCTGCCGAGAAAGTCACTTCGCTAAGGCATGGTAATGGCCGGGATTTCTGGATTGTCACACATGGCTGGAACAACAGCGATTTTTGCCTGTATCTTCTTTCCGAAAAAGGCATTTCGCCCGAACCGGTAGTATCGGCCACCGGAATTGCCCACCAGGGGGCCGAGGAAAATAAAGTGGGATATTTCAAACTCTCGCACGACAGGCGAAAACTTGTATCTACAATTTACGGCAAGGGCATTATGGAAATTTTCGATATTGATAATAACACTGGTATAATCGGCAATCCTGTTACTTTTGAGTCAGACCTTTACAATACCAATTTCGATACTGAGTTTTCTCCCAATTCATCGCTTGTATATGTTACAGAATTGAATGTGCCTGTCAAAATCATGCAATACGACTTATCGGCAGGTTCGCGAGAGGAAATAATAAAGTCGGGGGCTTTGATTTATAAAACCACCAGAAAGGACCTTTTCGGCGCTCTTTATATGGGCAGCGACGGAAGAATTTACCTGACAAATTTCGGAAATAAATTCCTGGGGGTTATCGAAAAGCCGGATGTGCCCGGAACCGGCTGCAAATACAGGGATTACGACGAAGAACTCGATTTCGACTATGCTTCGCCCGAATATTTGCCACTTACCATGAAAAAAATGGTACCGACGGCATATATTAGCCCTGAATACAACGAGAACCTGCACATCGAAGTGATTCCCGATATTAATAACGACGAACTGACTATTAACCTAAAATCTGTCGATGACGGCGACTACCTTGTCGAAATATTTTCGATGGATGGCAAAGTGATGGAAAGCGTAGAATGGAAG
>DAINRZ010000212.1:0-6507 GCA_036741575.1 Kapaibacterium sp. (SeqCode) | reverse complement strand
CCCCCGGACAATGCCGCCTTCGGCCCTGACCCACCTGATTACATTATCGCTTGCTCTCTTTATCCTGAAATCCCTTTTATATGGCACGCCGTTTTCGACGAGGTTTTTCAGGTGGATTGAGTTCTCGCTTGAATCCCCTGAATAAACAAGCCCTTGTGCTTCGGAAAGCGACATAGCTTTAATGGGAGAATCCAGGCCGTAAATTTTAGAAGCAACATCGGATATCAATATAATGCCGGTTGCTAAATCCATTTCCCAGATACCGAAACCAGATAATTCGAGTGCATAGATTATGCTGCCTTCAGTGTTCGGATAATTATTATTATTACTGTTTTGCTTAAGTATATCGTTTTCTTTCTTAAGGTTCAGGTTTTTAATTTTCAGATCGTTAATCTGCTCTTTCAGGTAATTTATATAACTTTCCGCTGTTTTATAATTCTCATCATCCCCTTGCGCAGAATAGTAATCACCTTCGTGTTCGTTTAATTCATTCCAATTAAACAAATATTTTTCATCTATTATCCCAAAATTTTTATTTCTCACTTCAATTCAATTTTAATTAAAACAAACTTCCAATTTTATACCGCCTAAATTTAAATTTAAGCAATTATTTTGGTTTGTACAAAGTATAATAAAAATACTTAAATCAATTATTCTATTTACGTTTCAGGTTATTGAATATTCCAAGTATCAACCCAAGAACAAATCCCCAGGCGGCTGCCAGGGTAATCTGCCAGTCGTGCGACTGAATGGCAAACGTAATGGAATGTGCGGGCACCCAGAACCATAACAGGGTAAGCAGCGCGCCTTTCAGTCCTTCGGTTTTGATTTTTAATGTCTTATAAGGCAAAACGTCCAAAAAGCGGTGGGAAATAATAACCCATGGCCCAAACATAACATTGACAAAAATGGACATAAAAATTGCTTTTGGCACAATACCCGCAGGCAGGTAGCCTATTTCAATAAGTGTATCGGTAAAGCCATGAAATCCGGTAAATACAAATTTAATCATCACTCCCAGAATAGCCCACACCAGCATTGAATAAAACACCTGCCAGGTTACTATCTTACTTTTGTTGATTAATTTTGCGACAACCTCGCCAAGTGTTCCCAGAACAGCAAACTTTATCATCGCCTGGACAAATACATTATCCCAAATAGCCTGAAAATCCATAACTTACCTAATTTATAATGAAAAACTTACTTCAAAATTACCCCGGTTTCGTAGCTCCAGAAAAGCATATCAAGTTCATCGACGGGAATTCCCACATTTCCGGCAAGCAATCCAAATTCCTTTTCCACCCCGAGGTATTGATTAACAGATGATACCTTTGGAGTATCCATATAAACGCCGCATTCAACCATGTGGCGCAGTATGTGGCGGTCGAGTATTGCTAATCCCGAATAACCGATATTACGAAGAAAATGCGAGGTTTCCTTGAATCCGAAACCCTTGACAGCCTTGTATATTTCAATCCTTTTCTCATCTTTTTCCCTGTTGGATTTTAAGATATTGAGTACTTCGGGAAACACATCAATCAATTCTATCAACCTTTTCGCTTTTTGGTTGTGGAACCTGATATAATGAGCAGGATTGCGAAGGATACTAACCGGATTGAACGGTTTATTCACAAAATCCCGTTCCTTCAGCTTTTCCACTACTGTAAAAGCATTCCTGGCTTTCGACTGCGGAGTACAAATACAGTAACACATTTCGTAGAAGTATTCGCTTTCGGGTACAAGAGCAAATTCGCTGAGCCGCTGCCTTATTCTGTCCTTTAGTTCTTCGTATTTGCCGGCCATATAACCGGGTAAATTATATTTTGTCATATATTAAAAAATTTTTAATTCGTTTTTGAGTTTAAAAGAAAATATAAATTACGAATAATTGGAATTTGGATAAAATGAATAAAAAAATTGCCATTACAGGGGGGACAGGTTTAATAGGCAGAAGGCTTGCCGGGCTGCTGTCTTCCAAAGGATACGAGGTTGTAATAATATCGAGGGGGAAGCCGGCCGGGGAGTTCTCCTTCCCTGTTACTTTTGCCGGCTGGGATATTGAGGGCCTGGCAGGAGCGCTCGATGGAAGCGCCGGAGTGGTTAACCTTGCCGGGGCTAATGTTGGTGCAAAATGGACTGCCGAATACAAACAGGAAATCCTGAGAAGCAGGATCGAATCGACCTCGAAGATAGTTGAATCAATGAAAAGCCTCGGCGAACCGCCAAAATCCTTTTTCAGCATGTCGGCTGTCGGTTATTACGGCGACACAGGCGACAGGCAGATAACCGAAGACGACAGGCCCGGCAGCGGTTTCCTGGCGCAGGTTTGCTCGAAATGGGAAAACGAGGCGCTCAAAGCAAAGGATATTACCAGGCTGGTTATCGGCAGGACGGGTGTGGTACTCGATGCTGACGGCGGGGCTTTGAACAAGCTGCTGACCACTTTCAAATCTTATATTGGCGGCGCATTAGGCTCGGGCAGGCAATGGATGCCGTGGATACATGCAGAGGATGTTGCAGGGATTATATACTGGGCCATTGAGAACGATAACGTTTCGGGTACATTTAATATAACCGGCCCAAATCCTGTTAGGATGGAAGAGTTCGCGCGAACGCTCGGTAAAATACTGAACAAGCCTTCGTTTTTCAGGGTGCCGGCTTTTGTAATTAAAGCTTTGATGGGCGAATCTGCCTCGATTGTACTCGACAGTTGCAGAGCGTTGCCTGCAAGGGCTCTCCATTCGGGATATGGGTTCAGGTTCCAAAATATCGACGAAGCTTTGAGGAATTTACTGAATAAGCAAATATAATAATAATTGAACATCATTGTCTTTATATGATTAAAATTGATAACTTTCATTATTGGAGTAGTATTGGCTGAAAAATTTGGTAAACCAAGAAGTACAAAAGGCCTGGCAACATTATGCGCCAGAATAGCCGACTCAAAAATAGCCGATGATATATTAATATTAGACCTAAACAAAATCGACCCTTCACCGGCCGATTTTTTCGTGATGTGCACTTGTAATTCCGACGTCCAGGCAAGGGCACTGGTCAATGAAGTCGAAGCCGTCTGCAAGGTTGTGGGTGTGCAAAAACCAAGGATTGAAGGTTACGAAAACGCCGAATGGGTGCTGCTCGACTTCTTCGATGTTATTATGCACATTATGATGCCCCAGGCAAGGGACTATTATAAATTGGAAAAACTCTGGGGCGATGCCAAATTCTACAGGCTGGCTGCCGGCGGCAAGCTGGTAACTGCCTGATTTATTTAATTATTACCGGAACGGAAATAAATGCATATTAAATTTTTACAAAATATATTTATTAAGGCATTAGAAAAATTAGGAATAACGAACACCCTGCCGGAATTCGAAAAGCCAAAAATAGCCGGGCACGGCGATTTTTCAACTAATATAGCCATGAAGCTATCCAAAGAATTGAAAAAGCAGCCAAGGCAAATCGCGGGGGAAATTATCGAAAACCTTGTTTACGACAACAAACTTGTGAACTCGGTCGAAATTGCCGGGCCAGGATTCATCAATATTAAGCTCTCTGAGAAGTATTACACCGAAATTCTGAAGCAATTGGCCGAAATGGGTCAGAACATAGGGCGCTCAGACAGAGGCAGGGGCATTAAAGCTAATATAGAGTACGTCAGTGTCAATCCAACAGGTCTGCTACACTTAGGACACGGCAGGAACGCCTGTATCGGAGATACGGTTGCAAATCTCTATGAATGGCAGGGTTACGATGTCACCCGTGAGTACTACTTTAATAATGCCGGGAGCCAAATGGCAAAACTGGCGCTTTCCATATATTCGAGGTATATGCAATTAGCCGATCCGGATTACCCTTTCCCCGAAGATGGTTACCACGGGGACTATGTACGCACAATAGCCGAAGAGTTGAAAGCCGCAAACGGCGACGCATTATTGGAAAAAACCGATGAAAACCTGGCTGTAATCAGGAAATTCGGGGAGGCTTGGTGCTTTGCCAGAATCAAGCAAACTCTGGAAAGGCTCGGAGTTAGGCAGGACGTTTATTACAACGAAGATTCCCTCTATTCCGAAGGTAAAATAGATAAAATTATTAACGACTTTAAAAACATAGGGCTTGCTTATGAAAAAGATAATGCCCTGTGGCTTGAGTACTCCAGGCTCGGCCTTGCCGACGACAGGGTAATCGTCAAATCAACAGGCGAGCCTACTTACCGCCTGCCCGACATGGCATACCACCGCGAAAAGTTCGAGCGCGGATTCGACATTTGTGTCGATATTTTCGGCTCCGATCATATTGCAACCGTGCCCGACGTTTTGGCAGGAATAAAAGCTTTGGGATACGATACCTCAAAAGTTGTAGTGCTCGTTCACCAGTTCGTTACACTGACGGAGGGCGGCGAGCAGGTAAAAATGTCTAAACGCTCCGGCAAAGTTTACACGCTCGACGACCTTATCGATGAGACCAGCCCCGACGTCGTCAGGTTCTTCCTGCTGATGCGAGGAATATCCACTCATCTGGAATTCGATCTTGAACTGGCACGCGAACAAGGTGAAAAAAATCCGGTTTTTTACCTGCAGTATGCTCATGCCCGAATTTGCAGCATATTCAGGAAAGCTGCCGAGGAAGGAATAGATACTGAAGGCAATCCGGATTATGAGTTATTGACTGATAAATACGAAATCGATGTGATTAAGCAGTTATCGGGTTTCCCCGAAACTGTAAACCAGGCCGCAGCCAGGCACGAGCCACACCTGATAGCCGAGTACCTGCGAGAGCTTGCTGCATCGTACCATATTTTCTATCATAACCTTAGCGTCCTTAGCGCCGAAACTCCGGAACTTAAACTTGCCAGGCTAAAATTATCCTCGATAGTAAAAGATGCGTTGGCTAACGGGCTTAGAATTTTGGGAATAAGTACACCTGAATATATGTAGAATTAAGGAGATATGAAAATGGCAGATCCGAATATTGCACAAAAAGCGCCTTTTGCCTTAGATTTAGAACAAGGCAGCTATTGGTGGTGCGCATGTGGTAAATCCCAAAAGCAGCCTTTTTGCGACAGCAGTCACAAAGGCTCGGAGTTCGTTCCGATGAAATTTGAGATTACCGAAAAGAAAAAAGTGTGGCTATGCGGCTGCAAACATACCGCCAATAAACCATTTTGCGACGGGACCCATAAGGGGCTGTAAAACTCCTTCAAATAGTTTTGTCGTCACGACTGTTACTGTATTGTATTACTCTGCTAAATCAAGAGTTTTAATTCATGTGTAATGCTGTTTATACCCCACAAGTAGAATCCAGGATTCATAAAAATAATCGTAATCACTAAGTAGAATTACTTAATTATTAATTATTTTTAATAATAATATGAAATTTTTGCCTTCCGGCACGTAGATTGTAATAAAGAGATAAATAAAAAATCAAAGGTAAGATGGAGGCAATGATGAAAATATTAAAAGAACTGGAAAGACTCGCTGAGTTGCAGGCTAAACTGGAAAAACTGCTCGAAAAGGTAAAAACCGCGAAGTAAATAAGATGCCGAAATACCGTCAGTCGGTTTGGCTAATGTGAGAAAATTGCACATTATTGTGCAAAATATTTGACATCAGTCTCCCAAAATATTAATAAATTTTCACAGTATTTTCTACTATCTATTTTTCCAAATTATTTTTCAGGACATCATAGAGCAGCTCGCAGGCATTATCGGTGCACCTTGTTATTTGCAATTTGCCTTCGGTCAGCACAGCTTTGATTTGGTGTTTTGTAAGAACACTTCCACCCACAACAATTGCTACAGTTTTATTTAAATGCTTCTCCGAAAAAGATTTTAATTTGTCAGAAGCCGATTTGGACAAAGTGAGAAGCAGCTTCTTTTTATTATCAGTCTGGTTTTCTTTAATGGGAAGGCTTTGTAGTTCAATCGGAACGAATTCATTTTTATCTATAATTACCCTGACATGCTCTTCACCGTTATATTCTTCGAATAACGTGCTAAAACTAAGGGCTGTTTCGTTTGCAGCAAGTCCGGGCGCTTTTGTTGTATCTACTTCAATCCTGATAACTAAATACAAACCGTCGGGTAAAGAGCTTTTCATGGCTGTGGTGGTATTAAAGGAACCTATCATAAAACAAATGAGCACTGCGAAAAGTAATAAAATTCTGTTCATGAAAAATCCATAATAAAAAATAATAACAGCGTAAAGAATACTATTTCGATTTTATATTTTATAACAAATATGGCTGTAAATATTTGAACAGACAGAATAAATATCATTAATTTCAATGACTTATATAAATCATTTAATACTTAATGATTTTTCCTGCCGGCAAATTTTCTATAAAAATAATGTACAAGCCCTCGGGCATAATGGCGCCATCGTCACCTAATCCATCTAAAATGATTCTGTCACTGATAGCCTTGGTTGTTTTAACGGCTTTTCCAAGGCAGTTATAAATAATGACTTTGCTGTTACCCATCGAAGATGGCAATATTATCACGGCTTG
>DAINRZ010000211.1:0-6515 GCA_036741575.1 Kapaibacterium sp. (SeqCode) | reverse complement strand
CTTGTGGTCGTGCAGTGCAATGGGGCCTGATGCATGGCCTATGCCTTTAATTTTTACAGGCTTATTGGTGAATTCTTTAGCCCTGTCCAATGGGCAAAGAATTACTGCTGCTGCGCCGTCGGTAATAGGCGAGCAGTCCATCAGCCTGAATGGGTCGGCAACCATCGAAGAGTTAAGGACAGTCTTCAAATCAATTTCGAACGGGTACTGTGCATGAGGGTTGTGTACCGAATGCTTATGGTTTTTAATAGGCACTTGTGCCAGTTCTTCCCTCGTCAGTCCGTATTTTTCCATGTAAACCCTTGCCATCATAGCATAAAGGCCGGGGAAAGTAACTCCGTTATAGGCTTCCCATTCCTGGTCCGAAGCAGTGGCTAGAATAGCCGAGCCGTCGTCTGCATCCCACATTTTTTCGACTCCGCCCGCCAGGACAATATCGCTCATCCCCGAAGCAACGTCGAGGTAGGCCGACTTAACCGCCAGGCCGCCCGAAGCACATGCAGATTCTACACGTGTCGAGGCAACTCCTCGCTGGCCTATATAATCAGCCATGACCGAAGCAATATGCTCCTGGGCAGTATATAATCCGCTCGACATAGCTCCCACATACATGGCATCGAGCTTTTTCACACCGGCGTCGTCCATCGCCTTCAGGGCTGCTTCGGCAAACATATCGCGGATACCCATATCCCACAGTTCGCCGAATTTGGTCATGCCGACACCGATAATTGCAACATCTCGCATAAATTTCCTCCAAATTTATTCTTTATTTTGTTATCTTTTAATCAGTTTCGCCGTATTTTATCTTCCGCCTGAAGTGGGCATAATTACCGTAATCCAGGTAGAACTTGGGATTTTCTATCATGTCCCTTGTTTTGGGTGCCAGGTTCTGGATTTGGGTAATCCTGTCGGTTGCTTCAAAGATAAAACCGTCGCTGCCGGCTCCGGAACCAAATGAAACAGCAAATATCTTGTCTCCGGGTTTTGCCACGTCGAGTATTGCTGCCAGGCCGGTAATAGATGAACCAGAGTAAGTATTGCCCATCATATTAACCACCCATCCTTGTTTCATTTGCTCATTGGTGAACCCAAGTGTATTGCCGGCCTTAAGCGGGAACTTGCCGTTGGGCATATGGAAAACGGCATATGCGAAATCGCTCGGTTTCATACCCGATTTCTCGAGCAGCGCACTTGCGCAGCCCAGGACATGTTTGAAATAAGCGGGTTCGCCTGTAAACCTGCCGCCATGGCGCGGGTAAACCTGGTATTCACGGCGCCAGAAATCGGCTGTGTCGCTTGTGAACGAGTGGGTAAAAAGCAAATCGGCAGCTACATTGTCTTTGCCGAAAATAAAAGCTGAACCTCCTGCCGAAGCCGAATACTCGAGTGCATCGCCCGGAGCGCCCTGTGATGTATCGGCGCCTATACCCATAGCATAGTCCATATTGCCCGACTTGACATGGCTGTATGCCACGAACATAGCTTCGGAGCCTGCCTTGCAGGCAAATTCCATATCTGCCACATGGACGTGAGGGCCAATGCCGAGAGCATCCACGAGCACCGTTCCCGAAGGCTTAACAGCATAAGGGTGCGATTCGGAGCCGATATATACGGCACCTATTTTCTGCGGGTCGATACCCGCCCGTTTAACTGCATTTTTGGCTGCTGCCACTGCAATCGTAATTGTGTCTTCATCCTGCCCGGGTACCGTCTTTTCCTTCAATAGCAGGCCGCGCTCTATGGAATCGGGGTCCGATCCCCATTGCGTCGCTATTGTTCTGGATTTTATGTGGTAGGTGGGAGTATAAGAACCATAACCTACGATACCAACCATTTACAACTCCTGTAAATTGTTAATAAAACTATTATTTAAAAAGTATTTCTAACTAAAATTATTATCGCTGCTAACGGATTTAAATAAGCTATTTTCCATATTCGGAAATGAGAATATCCCTTGCAGCCGACTGTATATCCGGCACGTCAACCACTGCGGAAACCCACACCTTTTCGGCCAGGATTCCTTTGGGATTCTGAAGGTAATCAGTAAACGACATCATTTCATCCCAGGGCATTGCATCGTGTTTGTCTTTGATTTTCTGGCTAATTCTGCCGGCAGCATAGCCGATTACTATCAGCTTGAATAGTACTGCACTTTGCAAATGCCTGTTTAGCAGGAAGCTCTCCTCTTCGGTATCGCCCAGGAAGTCCCTGATATCACCGGCTGCTTCTATAATGTCCATCAAATGAAGTTTGTCGATCCTCATATCCTATATATATATTTATTCATAGCATCCTATTTGCCTCGAAATAACAAGCCTCTGGATTTCCGATGTCCCTTCGCCGATTTCCAGGAGCTTCTGGTCCCTGTAATAGCGTTCGGCATCGTATTCCTTCATCAATCCGTAGCCGCCCAGAATTTGCACGCAGTGGTTTGCGGCCATGTGTGCCAGTTCCGAGCAGTAGAGCTTGCAGATTGCACCTTCCTTGGTAATTTTTTTGCCCTCGTTCAGCATTCTGCAAACATCATATAGATAAGTACGTGCAAGTTCGATTCCCATTTCAACATCAGCTAATTTAAATGCCGTTGACTGGTAAGTCGAAATCGGCTTGCCGAAAGTTTTTCTTTCTTTGGCGTATTTCATGGCATAATCGAAAGCTCCCTGAGCCAGCCCCAAACCCATTGCCGCAATCGATAGCCTGCCGTTATCCAGTGTGCCCAGCATTTGTTTGAATCCGTCGCCTCTTTTGCCGAGAATATTATCTTTGTGAACCCTGCAGTCTTCAAAAAATAGCTCGCTTGTATTCGAAGCCCGCCACATCATTTTGTCCTTCATAGCCCTTACTGAAAAGCCTGGTGTCCCGTTCTCTACCAGGAAGCAGGTAAATTCCTTCTTCCCGCCGGCTTCGCCGGTGACGGCAAGCACAGTCGAACCGAGAGTAATATCGGTGGCTGCATTGGTAATAAATATCTTCGATCCGTTGAGCACCCAATAATCCCCATCCTGCACTGCTGTAGTCTTTGTGTTACCGGCATCCGAACCGGCTTCCGGTTCTGTAAGCCCGAACCCCCACAGCTTACCGCCCGTTATTTCAGGCAGGTACTTGTTTCTCTGTGCTTCGCTGCCGTAATAATACAGCGGGCCGGTGCCCAGCGAATTATGTGCGGCAACGGTAGCCCCCTGCGAACCGTCGATGCGGGAAATTTCCTCGACGAGAATGATATACGAAACATAATCGAGCCCGCACCCACCATATTCCTGCGGGATGAAAGCGCCGAGGAAACCCAGCTCGGCCATTGCGGCCGTTATCTCGTACGAGAATTCTTCCTTATCGTCGAGTTCTTTTGCTTTGGGCCTGATAACCTCCTCGGCAAATTTCCTGACTGTATCGCGCAGAAGGATTTGCTCATCGTCTAAATTGCGATTTATCGGCATCCTATCTCCTTTGAATGAAATAAATTATATATTTTGAAACCCTCTCTTAATCACTCTCCAGCAACTGAAAATGTATAAAAAAATTATTTTTCAGAGTTAATGTATTAATATGTAGAATTTTTTATATATTTAAAAGAAAAATTGCAAAAAAAAAGTTTTTTGTATCAAAAACAATTTTTTTTGATTGATTAATCCACTTATTTGGAGATAAAATGGAATTCCTGTTAACCGAAGAACAAAAGATGCTAAAGGATATGGTTGCTAAATTTGCCCGCGAAAGAATAGCACCCGTAGCATCCGAAAACGAAAAAAACCATTTATTCCCTGCTGATATTATTAAAGAAGCCGGCGAACTCGGCCTGATGGGAATTGCATACCCCGGCGACTACGGCGGGGCAGGCATGGACTTTGTTTCCTATTTCTTAGCCGTCGAAGAGGTCTCGCGCTGGTGTGCTTCCACCGGTGTAATTATTTCGGCCCATTCATCTCTTGTATGCGACCCGATTTTCAGGTTTGGCACCGAAGAACAAAAGCAGAAATACCTGCCGGATTTACTTTCGGGCAATAAAATCGGCAGCTTCTCGCTTACCGAAGCCGGCGCCGGTTCGGACGCAGGGGCTACTAAGACCACTGCCATACTAGATGGCGACGAATGGGTGCTCAACGGCTCTAAACTATTCGCTACAAACGGCAAAGAAGCAGATATTTTTGTTTTGATTGCCTCGACCGAACCATCCCAAAAAACCCGCGGCGTGACGGCTTTCATCGTAGAATCAGGCACTCCCGGCTACAAACTTGGCAAGATCGAGAAAAAACTCGGAATCCGTTCTTCATCCACTGCAGAAATCATTCTTGATAACGTAAGGGTTCCCAAAGGAAACATGCTCGGTGAACTTAACAAGGGCTTCAAAGTAGCAATGGTAACTCTGGACGGCGGCAGGCTGGGCATAGCCTCGCAGGCGCTGGGTATTGCCCGGGCATGTATCGAAGATTCGGTAAAGTATTCCAAAGAAAGGCAGCAATTCGACCAGCCTATAGCTAATTTCCAGGCTATCCAATGGATGATTGCCGATATGGCTACCGAGTACGAATCAGCATGGTTGCTGACATATCGTGCCTCGCTGATGAAAGACAGGGGTATGAACTACTCCAAAGAAGCAGCCATGGCAAAGCTGAAAGCTTCGGAAGTTTGCATGGAATGTGCCCGCAAGGCTATCCAGGTTCACGGCGGCTATGGTTACACCGAGGACTTCAACGTAGAAAGGTATTACCGCGATGCGAAAATTACCGAGCTTTACGAAGGGACAAGCGAAATTCAGAGGCTCGTAATAGCAAGGGCGCTCCTTGGTTGATACTGTCGTGTCTTATACTAAGAACTGCCGTAGCTCTGTATATCCCGGTTGAATGTTGCAATTGAATATACTTTGCTTTTTTTTACATATTTTGTATTTTTCATGGTTTTACAGTTAAATTTTAAATGTTTGCTTTAGTTAATTAATTTTTTTCTTTTGGTTAAAAAAAACAGGATGAATAAGATAAAAGTATTGACTGCAACAGCACTCTTTGACGGGCACGACGTATCCGTCAATATTTTTCGCAGGCTGCTGCAGCGGCGGGGGGCCGAGGTTATCCACCTTGGTCACAACCGCAGTGTTAGGGAAGTGCTTACCGTAGCGCTTCAGGAAGATGTCGATGCCCTGCTAATCAGTTCGTACCAGGGAGGCCATAATGAATATTTTAAATATATAGTGGATGAACTAAAGCGCAGCGGTGCGGGCGAAAAGCTGGTATTCGGCGGCGGCGGCGGTGTTATCCTGCCGGCAGAAATAAAGGAACTCGAAGACTACGGCGTGGCCAAGCTTTACCATGCTGTGGACGGCCAGAAAATAGGCATTGACGGCATAGCCGATGATATTATCGCCCGTGTGGCAGAATTCCGCTCGAAAACGCCTGAAAGCGAGCAAACAAGTATTATTAATGATAAATCAATTGGAAGCATCGATTATCATGACCACCTGGGGATTGCACGGCTGCTTACATTTTTTGAAAACAATGACGGCAACAGTTCAGATGCTGTAAAATTAAGGGAACTAATCCAAAAAAATGACAAAGGCAAATCGCTTGTAATCGGTGTTACCGGTACAGGCGGCAGTGGCAAAAGCTCTTTGATTGATGAAGTAATCGGCCGATTCCTGCTATTTTCCGAAGATACAAGGATCGGCATTCTGGCTGTAGATCCTTCCAAGAGCAAGACAGGCGGCGCACTTCTGGGCGACAGGATCAGGTACAACCAGATATATAACGACAGGGTTTACTTCAGGAGCTTTGCCACACGGCAGAGCCTGAGCGAACTTAGCTCGGCCATAACAGATTCTATCGGAGTGCTGAAAGCAAGCGGCTTTGATATTATCTTTGTGGAAACGAGCGGCATAGGCCAGGGCGACAGTAAAGTAGCCGAAATCAGCGATGTGTCTGTTTATGTTATGACTTCTGAATTCGGGGCGCCCACACAGCTCGAAAAAATTGATATGCTCGATTTTGCAGATTATATTGTAATCAATAAATTCGAAAAACGGGGTTCCGAGGATGCCCTTCGCGAAGTAATGATTCATTACATCAGGACACACCAGCTTAAACCGGACAAGGCAGTTCCCCTGCTCGAATTAAGTTTGCCAGTTTATGCCTGTATGTCCAACCAGTTCAATAATAGCGGTGTCAACAGGCTGTTTACAGACCTCTTAAACAGACTGATTAATACAAAGGGCAACAATTATACCCTTAAGAAAAACCTTATCGACATACTACCCACTGGCTACGGCAATAATTTCGGACTGATAGACAACAAGCGGGTGAACTACTTATCTGAAATATCGGAAACAGTCAGGAATTACCACAAAACTGCCGGAAAGGAAGCCCTGCTGTCTTCGGAAGCCCAGGCATTAAAAGATGCCGGTGCTGTCTGCGCAGGTGACTCTGTTCAGGCAGCCCTCGAAAGTAAATATCAGGAAAAATTCAATGAATTAAGCGAGCAGACCAGGAATTTTATAAGTAGTTGGGATTCCACCAGGGCATGCATGCAAG
>DAINRZ010000210.1:0-6528 GCA_036741575.1 Kapaibacterium sp. (SeqCode) | reverse complement strand
CGTCTCTGATGTTGCATGGCCAAGCCTGATATTCAGTGTCTCGGCAAATGGATTCGGGTAAATCAAATATTTACCTGAAACAATATCTGATGTTTCATCGGCGTTTGTCAATTGCCCGTTGCTTGGCTTGGGGCAGAACGACCAACTGATAATATCGTGGTTTCCTCTGGCGCTGCCGGTTGCCGATGTAAATCCAACGTAAGCACCTTCGCCGTAAAGCAGGTCGAGTAATTTGTCGATTTCCAGGTCGTTAACCACTAGAACCGGTTCCAGATAGTCTCCGGTTTTATCGAAAAATACCCTTAATTGCCTGGGGAGAACATTATAATCAATTTTAACGTAATAGGCAGTGTTGTTGGCCCTTATTTCTGTAATAGTGTCATTTATTGCCAAAGTATAGGTTTCTTTATGCTTCGAGGAATTTTCATTTTTGCCGTTTGTCTGGACGGCAACATGGTTTCCGTTAGGATCGAAGTAATTTTCTATTTGCTTGGAATCGTTCGAATAAGTGTCGAATTCAATTGCCAGGCTGTTTTTTATCTGGTCGTACCCGATTCCGCCGCCATAATTTCCAATGGCATTGGGGCTGCTGTTCTCGATGACGAAAGCAATACCGTCGGCGCCGGGCTGAGAATTATCCTCGGCCTTGTCGTTGAACCCTTCACTGAATTTAAACTTGAATTCCGTAGTAAATCCGTTGCGAATAGGTATCTGCTGGAAATACCACGCTGCGCCTGTCATGTGGTTGACACTGGTGGTCAGCCTAAGATAATTGTTGAATTTATTAGCTTTTCCGGCAAACCTTAACTTGGCAGTATTGCTAAAATCGGTGAAGCTGAAATAAGTCTCATCGCAGGCGGAAGTATCTTCTATTTCCCGTATTCCCACACCATAAATGGAACGCCAAATGACAGTATCGGCAGCAAAAATACCAACATATGCGTTTTTATTGCCCTTCGACTTTGGCGAGAACCTGAATCCGATATCTTTTCTTTCTTCCGACAAAAGCTTATAGGGAGGAATACCCGAAATTAAACTGAATTCATCTTTATTTGTTCCGGTTATTATTATAGAATCAACATCGATTTCAAATGTTGTAAGGTTTCTCAGATACCCTGCCACAACAGAATCCTTTGAGGTTGTAATGATTACTTCGCCCATATCTACGGAAACCGCACCCAGGATACTGCCTTTGTCGATTCCCTCTCCTGTAATGGATTGATAAATTGTATCCCTGTCGCCATAAATATTTATCTGGGCAGTCTTCTTTCCATCGCTTCCGGGAGAGAACCTGAATGTAACACCGGCCTTTTCGCCGGCATTCAGTGTTATCGGTTGCGAAAAATCTGCCACCGAGAAATTGCCGGCCATAGTGCCGGTGATGGTGATTTCGTTGATTTTCACTGGCTTATTGTCAATGTTGGCAATATAGGCCTGAATTAGTGAGTCTTTGGAACTGCCGACGATAACCTTGCCCATATCAATATCCATGCTCATCAGAGGGCCCGGCTTTTCGAGTGCGTCGCCCGAAAGCAGGTAGGTCAGTTTGCTGGAGTCCAATTCTACGATAATACTGGTTTTCTTATAGCCAGGTGTCAAAGGCTTAAACCTAACGCTTATATCGGCAAAACCACCGGCATTTATAGTAACATCGGCTAACTGCGAGAGGATTTCGAACTCTTCGGCATTCCCGTCTTTAAGGTAAACGGACTTGATTTTTACAGGATTGTCTCCCGTATTCTCAAAGAATTTAAAAACCAATGAATCTTTTACGCTTTCAACGGGTAGTTCGCCCATATATATGTTTTTGCCGGAATAATCAAGAAAATATGTCTGTATAAAAGTCGGCAATCCATAATAACACTTTCTGCCCTGTAAAGAGAAACCATACATACTGTATTCGCATGAATCTGCCGATTTATTGGGATAATCGATTGCCCCCAAAAAGAAGTTCTCATATATGGCCACATAGATTTTTCCGTTAGGAGCCAATTGAAGCGCCGACATCATCTTGAGATTCATCTTGGCAGCAGTATCCATGCTGGCTAAAATTTCCGCAGGCTCCTTTTTTGTTAAATCAAACTGATATATATAAGAAGGAACAGTAATAACAGATAAATATAATTTCGAATTGTCGGGCGAAAATTCAACACCGTACCCCTTAGCAAAAGCAGGGCCTGTAAAAGCCAGTTTGCTTTTTAGCAGGCCTGTGGAATTATCAAAATCAAATAGCTCGGAAAATCCGGCGTAATATACAGTTAAGCATATCATGGTGCCGTCGGGGGATGCCTTCATGTATCCGATTCTGCTTAGCGAATCGCCCTGGTGAACCAAACCTGTTTTACTAATAACCGGGTAACCCTTCCTGTCGTTTTCAATTCCGCTGATACCATCGGTTGAAACTAAAAAAGAACGAAATTCATTGTTATTCCAGTCTTTCATTATAACCCATACGTCTATACCGTTAGAATGAGCCACGGCAGTAACCTTTTCGGCACATGTGGGATGAAGCTGTATATTCTTCTCCGTAACGGCGCCAAGGCCACCGTTTAGGGTCATATCAACAATAGAATACTGGAATCCTTTGTCTTCGCTTTTGTCTGATACTGTAAACACATAATACAGGTTCCTGTTGCCTGGTTTGGGTACTATTATCGCAGATTGTGTCGATGACCAGTGGCCGTTCAGGCTATCGCCATTATTCATTATTTTGTGTGATTTGTCAAATATTTTCTGTCCGTCGGTATAAAAAAGGAGTTTCCCGTCGCGGTCGCAAATAGTTGCACAGCCTTCATCGTTAAATAGTCTTCCGTCAGTAAGCAAAGCAGGCGGATCGACATTGAAATCCATACCCACCAATTTGCCGAAATACCAAATATTACCCTCTTTTTGGGCTTTGGATCCAAAAACTGATGTGCTGCAGGCAAATATAAAAATTGCCGTTATTATGTACTTAAATTTCATGAGATATTCCTAAACATATATTTTTAAATGTTATTTTCAAAATACCTCATCCCTTTTCGATTGCTAAATTCATAAAAATAATCGAGTTTACAAAAGAATATTTTGGTTTGCTTAAAAAATACCAACTTTCACGTAATGGAATTAAGGGGCTGCTTTGTTTCTCCCGGATGATAATTTAATTCTCGAATGCAGCATTTTTTGTAATTTACTTTTTTATGGTAACGGATTTTATGATGGATTTGGTAAAAAAGTTTATTGAAAACGCTAAAACGCTGGCAGGCAACGAATGCTGGAATTGCTCGCTGACTATCGGCTCGACCCTCATGCTTGATTTCGGAAGAAAACTTACATACGACCCACCAATGGTTAATCCCAACAGCGGCAATATAGTTGAAATCGGCGAATTTAATTTCCTGATTTTCTCTTCGTGGAAAATCGAAAACGACAATGAGATAATTGCATCGTGGAGAGACAAGTTCTGGAATATCAAAAAATTAGACGAAACTATCGGGATGCTGTTGGGCAACAAAGTGAAATACATAGATTTGGCCGCCCCTGCTTTCGATTTGGAGATTGTATTCGAAAACCATCTCAGGCTAAAGGTATTTTGCGATTCGTTTACTTCGGGCGAGCAGGATAAGTCGAATTACTATTTTTCAACACTACATGAACTGTTTGCAGTGAAAAGCCAGGGAATGCTTGTCGTAAAAAATCAAGACATGAAAAGGGTGTTTGTATAATTTTTCGTTAATTTTTCGTTAATTTTTCGTTAAGTTTTTGTTCTGGTTAAATAATTCTTTAGTTAGTCCGATTATACTACTGTGAAAAGTGGTATCCTATATAATTTCTTTGGAAACTGTTTAATTTTTTTTCGGAGCTGTCATGGGTAATAGCATTTTTAATCTTTCGTTGCTTCAGGATGCAGATTTAAAAGACAAAGTTGTGCTTGTGAGGGTTGACCATAATGTTGTTAAAAAAGGCAAGATTTTAGACCCTTACAGAATCGATGCTACTATCGGCACATTGTTTTATATAGCTTCCAAAGGAGGCAAACCGGTACTGATGACCCATGTAGGCAGGCCCAAAGATAAAAAGACCGGCGAAATAAAAATTACGGACGATTCTTCCGTCAAAGCTATTGCCGAATATTTAGAGGGCAAACTTAATATAAAGTTTGCCATACCCGATTTGCCTGCCGAAGGATCTATGGGCATCGTGAACTTCAGCAGCAAACTAAAACCATATACAGACAGTCTAAGGCGGGGCGATATTTGCGGACTATACCTGCCGAATATCAGGTGGTTTGCCGGCGAGCAGGCCAAGGGCGAAAGCGCCGAAGCTTTTGCAGCAGAGCTTGCTTCTTTGGCAGATGTTTACGTCAACGATGCCTTCGGCTCGTGGCAGGCCCACACCTCTACTGTCAGGCTCAATAAACATCTTCCATACTATGCGGGATTTCTGATGCAAAAAGAAGTGGAAAACCTTGCCAGGATTTATTCACCTTCGAGGCCGTTTACAGCCGTTGTTGCGGGTTCTAAGTTCGATACGAAGATAGGGCCAATGTCCGCTCTTCTAAAACTTGCAGATTATATCATCATGGGGGGGGTTATGTACAATGCATATCTTGCTGCTAAATACGGCTTGCTGATAGAAGGACTGGAAGAAGATGATATTCTTTCGGCAGTTAAATTCGCCAAAGAAGCAGAAGAATACCCTGGAAAAATAGTCGAACTGCCATACGTCGTCGAATCCGATACAATCGAAGGAAAGTTTGACGGTAAACACAGAATCCGCGATATAAGAAGCCTGCAGCCGGGAACAAAACTAAATTATATACTCGATGTATCGCCTGATTCATTTATCGATGAATCAATTAAAAGCATTATCGATAATGCAGGGACATTCTTTGTCAACGCAGTAATGGGGCTGACTCCGTATTTTGCCGAAGGTACTGTTGCTCTGGACAGGGCAATCGACTGCAATAAAGAAGCGGTTAAATTATTTGGCGGCGGCGATACACTTCAGGATATGAAAACTTTCGCGCCGGATTTATACTATAAAGCTATAGATGATCCCAAATACTATATGTTCACCGGTGGGGGAGCCGTGCTTTCTGCAATTCAACAGGGTACTGTGCTGGGGATAGAGCCTGTTAAAGCATTGGTAAAAAGTTAATTTGTTTTCATTGTATTATTTTTTGTTAATTTAGAATATATTATTGTGAACATTATTTATTTGTTTTAAATAAAAAATAAAAAGGTAGGAATATGGCAATTAGACTCGCAATTAACGGTTTTGGCCGAATAGGCAGGCTGGCTTTCAGGGAAGCCGTCAAAAGGGCAGGCAAATTTGAAATTGTTGGTATTAATGATTTAACTGATGCTAAAACACTTGCCCACCTTCTCAAATACGATTCTGTCCACGGGAAATTTCAGGGCGAAATATCAATCGACGGCAATTTTATGGTTGTGAACGGTGTTAAAGTGCCCGTATCTGCCGAAAAAGACCTCACAAAACTGCCATGGAAAGATGTCCCTACTGATATTGTGCTCGAATCTACAGGTGTTTTCACAAAAAGGGAAGCCCTGGAACTGCATTTGCAGAACGGGCCTAAAAAAGTTGTTCTTTCGGCGCCTGCCAAAGACGTGCTCGACGCCACAGTCGTGCTCGGTGTCAACGACCACCTGCTGACCGGCAATGAGAAGCTGCTTTCCAATGCCTCGTGCACTACTAACTGCCTTGCCCCGATGGTCAAGGTGCTCCACGATAACTTCGGCGTACAGAAGGGCACTATGGTTACAATACATGCCTATACAAACGACCAGCGAATACTCGACCTGCCCCACAAAGACCTGCGCAGGGCCCGGGCTGCCGCTGTAAGTTCGATACCCACCACTACATGCGCTGCTAAAGCCGTGGGTTTGGTTTTGCCCGAACTAAAGGGCAAGCTGCAGGGGTATGCTGTCAGGGTGCCTGTGCCGGACGTCTCTATTACCGACTTTACCGCAGTACTCGACAAACCTGCAACTAAAGAAGAAATCAATGCTGCGATGAAGAATGCTGCCGACACATATCTGGAGGGCATTATGGAATACTCTGCCGAACCGCTTGTATCAACCGATATTGTTGGCAACCCTCATTCGTGCATTTTCGACTCCGAGCTTACTATCGCAGATGGCAACCTGGTTAAAATTGTAGGCTGGTACGACAATGAATACGGCTATTCATGCAGGATTGTAGATCTTATTGAAAAGCTCGAAAAGTTTCTTTAACCGCTTATAAAAATAGTTTTTGTACTTTAAGCAGCTTGGGCAGTGTATTTGCGCACAGGCTGCTTTTCGTTTTTTATCATCTCTGCCGTAATTGTAATAAAGAAAATTTGTTGCCTCCATGCCGGCCTATACCGTTTAAGGCTTTGTTTGTGTTTGTATATGTAATATTTTACTTAAATACAACGCCAGCCAGAAAGTAATTTCCTGATAATATACTTAAGCAACCTGGATAAATTTGGTTCTATAACGGTTTGTATGGGTAAATAAACGAATTGGTAATCATGTGAAATAT
>DAINRZ010000209.1:0-6554 GCA_036741575.1 Kapaibacterium sp. (SeqCode) | reverse complement strand
GCCCGACGACCAGGTATCGCTTGCCATTGGCAAAAACGGCCAAAACGTTAGGCTGGCCTCCAAACTGACAGGTTTCTCGATTACACTCGTCAAAGAAGGCGGCGAGGATATCGACCTCGAAGAATTCTCGGAGGAAATGGGAGCCGAACTGCTGGAAACACTTATTGAAAATGGTATTGAAACAGCAAGGGAATTTCTGGAAATAGAACCGGAAAAACTTCTCGAACTCGAAGGTATGACAAAAGACCTGCTTATCGAGCTGAGGCATATAATCCTTAGTGAATTCGACGAAGAAGAATCAGATGAGATGATAGACCTGATAAAAAATATTAATGAGAATAAAGACGAAGCTGTTACTGATCAAGATGATGAAGAAGCAGAAGACGCTGAGGAATAAACGATTTTTTTAATTATTGTTTTTTTAATAACTGGGGCATATGACTGCCGATAAAAGTATAAAATTATTTAAAATAGCATCCGATATTAATATCGGAAAGGATGCTATCGTTGAATTTCTACAGGCCAGGGGGTTTGACATCGAAAACAAGCCAACGGCCAATCTTACTGCTGAAATGGTTGAGATTATTTACGATAAATTCAAAAAAGAGAAGATTGCCGTTGACAAGCAAAGGCAAAAACTCGAAAAGCACAAGCAAATAAGGGTACCCAGGAAAGAGAAGACCGAAGAGGTGAAACCTGTGGCTGCCGCCAAACCGCCAGTCAAAGAAAAGCTGCCGGAACCCGAAAAACCAGCTGCCGAAAAACCATTACCTATGCAGGAAACAATTACAGAAATCCAGGAGCCGCAAGCAGAAACAAAGCCGGCTGCTGAAGCAGGCAAGACTACCGAAGAAACGCCCGCTGACATCCAAAATGCTCAGGCAGGCGATGACAAGCAGCAAGAAAGGATTATTATCGACCTCGATAAATTTCAATTCGACAGAAGGACCAAAAAAGACAAAAGGCAGGAAGAACAGGAGCGCAGAAAAGACCAAAAGAAAAGACAGTCCGACAGAAGAGACGGCGCCCAAAAGCAAAAAGGCGGCGGTAAAGTTGAGCTCCCGTCCGAAATAATTTTGCCACCTGTAAGCGACGAAAAGCCCGCAACTACTGTGGCCTTAACTGAGGAAAAATCATTGCCGCCCGAAGAATCTGCAAGCACTGTACAAATTCCAATTCCGGCCGAACAAACAAAAGAAGCACCTGCCGAAGCCGGTGAAGGTGTGGCAGCAGCAGCCGAAGATGAACCTGCCAAAAAACAGCACAAAAAGAAAAAGAAAAGGCGTAAAGTAGCCGAAGTGGAATTGGAAGGCGATGACGATACACCTAAGCTGAAAGGCCTTACTATTGTTGGCAAAATCGACCTGATGCTCGACAAAGACAAGAAAAACAAAAAGGATAAAAAGGTCAAGAAAAAAGGCAAATACGAAGAAGAGCCAGAGCAGGAACCACAGCAAACAGACCTTAAAACCAAAAAAGGCAAGAAAAAGAAAATAAGGTTTGCAGATGTGGCCGATACCGGCGCAGGAGACCGCAAAGGCGACAAATTTAAGAAGAAGAAAAAAAGTGTCAGGGAAATGATAACCAGCGAGGATGTTGATGCCGCTATCAAAAAGACTATGTCCGACATGGAATTGTCTTCATTCACAAGCCAAAGGTCTAAACTTAGGCAAAAGAAACGCGCCGAGCGCGAAGAAAAAGAGCAAAGAAAACTTGAAGAAATCGAAAAAGAGTCCAGAATTCTTAAGCTGACCGAATTCGTTACCACGAGCGACCTGGCAGGCCTTATGGAAGTGACAGCAAATGAAATAATTCTTAAATGCATGGAACTTGGCCTTATGGTTTCCATCAACCAGCGCTTAGACAAAGATACAATCACACTGATTGCCGACGGCTACGGATACGAAGTGGAATTCATGGACGAACAGACAATCCAGGTTATCGACGAAGAAGAAGACGATCCCGAATCGCTGGTTTCAAGGCCGCCTATCGTTACAATAATGGGCCATGTCGATCACGGCAAGACATCCCTGCTCGATTATATCAGGCACGCAAACGTTGTGGCAGGCGAAGCCGGCGGCATTACACAACATATTGGCGCCTACCAGGTGGAACTGCCTAACGGAAAAAACATAACATTCCTTGACACACCCGGCCACGAAGCATTTACGGCTATGAGGGCAAGGGGCGCTCAGGTAACCGACATCGTGGTTCTCGTTGTGGCTGCCGACGACAGCGTCATGCCCCAGACAATAGAAGCCATCAGCCATGCACAAGCTGCAAACGTGCCGATAATAGTTGCAATTAATAAAATTGACAAGCCCGACGCTAATCCCGACAGGATAAAGCAGCAGCTAACAGACCACGGCATTCTCGTGGAAGACTGGGGCGGCAATTACCAGAGCGTAGAGCTTTCGGCAAAGAAAGGTATAAACGTTGACCTGCTGCTCGAAAAAATCCTGCTGGAGGCTGAACTTCTCGACCTGAAGGCCAACCCCGACAGGCTGGCAAGGGCCGCCGTCGTGGAAGCCAATATGGACAGAGGGCTCGGCGCAGTATCTACTGTAATAGTACAAAAGGGTACTCTTAAAGTAGGCAATGCATTCGTCAGCGGTATTTATGCCGGTAAGGTCAGGGCAATGTTCGACGAGCGCGGAAATAAAATGGAAGAAGCCGGCCCGGCCCACCCCGTCAGGGTTATTGGTTTCGACGGCCTGCCGCAGGCAGGAGACATACTTACGGTTGTTCAGAACGAAGTGGAAGCAAGAGTTATTGCCACTCAAAGGTCGCAGCGCAAACGCGAGCAGGAATTCCGTATGGTGCGCCACGTTACGCTCGACGATATATCCAAGCAAATTAGAGTTGGAGGCATAAAGGAACTATACCTTATTATCAAAGGCGACGTAGGCGGTTCGGTCGAAGCATTGAGCGACTCGCTGCTAAAGCTGAGCACAGATGAAGTAAGAGTCGTTATCCTTCACAAAGGAGTTGGTTCCATCAACGAATCTGACGTAATGCTGGCAGCAGCATCCGGAGCGGTCGTGATAGGTTTCCAGGTATCGCCAACTGCCAAAGCACGCAAAGTTGCCGAATCCGAAGCTGTCGATATAAGGCTTTATAATATTATCTACGACTGTATCAACGAAGTAAGGCTGGCACTCGAAGGACTGCTGACACCTGATACCAAAGAAGACGTTACCGCAACAGTAGAAATCAGGATGGTATTCAGGATAAGCAAAACCGGCTCTATTGCAGGATGCTATGTGCTGGACGGTAAAATTACCAGAAACGACAGAGTGAGGATATTGCGGGACGGCCTGCCTATTTACAACGGCACTTTGCAGTCGCTCAAGCGGAACAAAGACGATGTACGCGAAGTCGATTCGGGCTATGAATGCGGTATAATGTTCGACGGATTCAGCGATTTCGAAGCCGGCGATATTGTGGAAGCATACAAACTTGTTGAAATCAAACGAACAATTAGTTAGTGCCGCTATGTCGATAAGAACCGAAAAAGCAGCCAGCACAATTAAAAGAATAATGGCAAAACCCATTGGGGATTTGGCGGGAGAGTATTACCCCGGATCGCTCGTTACTATTACAAGTATCAGGCTGTCGCCCGATATGAGGCTCGCCAAGGTTTATCTTAGTTTTTACGGCAAATCTATTTCACCGGGGGCATTTATCGATATACTGACAGAGAAAAAAGGATACATCCGCTCCGTTATAGGGGCGGGTATCAGGCTAAGATTCACCCCCGACCTGAAGTTTTTTATCGACGATACGCTCGACCAGATAGAGCATATACAAAGCCTGCTCGATTCCGTGAAAAAAAGCGGCAACCCGGAATAGTCAATCAACTCATACGGTAAGAAGTGAATTTACTCGACAAATCGAACAAGAGCAATTATCATGTGTGGCTGGAAACAGCAAAAAACGCCGGAGGCATTGCACTGATTGACAAGGACGAGAATTGGACTTCTTTCGACGTCATTGCCAAGCTGAGAAACATTACCAGAATAAGGAAAGCTGGCCATGCCGGCACTCTCGACCCACTGGCCACCGGACTGCTGATGGTTTTCTTCCACAAAGCCACAACTGAGATAAATAAGTTTCAGGATTTGAATAAATCATATCATGCCGTGGTTAAGCTTGGCGCCGAAACGGCTTCGTGCGACAGGGAAACACCCGAAGAAAATATAAAATCCGCCGAAGGAATAACCGAAGCAATGGCATCATTTGCAATTAATAAACTGACAGGCAAGATAGAACAAATTCCTCCGGCATATTCCGCAAAAAAAATAGACGGCAAGCGAGCCTACAAACTTGCAAGGCAGAATGTGGAAATTACCATGAAGCCTTCGCAGGTAGAAGTTTTTTCTTATGAAAATATCAGACTCGAGCCGCCATACCTGAGCTTCGAGGTTCATTGCTCCAAAGGGACTTATATTCGTTCGCTGGCGCGGGATATAGGCTTAATTTTGGGCTGCGGGGGTTATTTATTTTCTCTGAGGCGCACGGCAATCGGCCCTTATGGCGCGGATAATGCCCTTAGAATAAAAGAATTTATCGATTTAAACGACATTATGTTACAAAGTAATAATAACTCTGTTGATATAAATGAAAGTATATAAATCATTCGACGAAATCAGGTACAATCCTGCGACTGTCCTGACAATCGGAACATTCGACGGCGTACACAAAGGGCACGGAAAAATTCTTGCCCGGCTGAAAGAAATTGCAGACAGCGAAAACCTTAGGGCGCTGGTAATAACATTCCATCCGCACCCGCAGACCGTACTGCAGCGCAACGACAGGCATCCTGTTTACCTGCTTACGACAATTCAGGAAAGACTGAAACTATTCGAGAAATATAGTATCGAGAATGTATTGATTATCCCTTTTTCGTATGAGTTCTCGCAAACACCACCCGAAGATTTCATAAGAGAATATTTAGGAATAAAAATCGGCCTTTCGAAAATCCTTATTGGCTACGACCACTTTTTCGGGAAAAACCGTGAAGGCAATCTGGAACTTTTGCAGAAACTTGGCGCTGCTATGGAATTCGGCGTCGAGCGTATCAACCGTTATTCAGAAGACGACAGCGCAATATCGAGCACCAAAATCAGAAACGAACTGCTTGCCAGGAACCTCGATACAGCTAATTTTATGCTCGGTTATGAATATTTCGTCGAGGGCAAGGTTGTTGCGGGAGACAAGCGCGGCGCTAAACTGGGAATACCCACGGCAAACATACAGTCTCCGCACCCCAACAAACTTTTGCCTGCCAACGGAGTTTATTTTGTAAGTATAAATATAAACGGCTCGAAATATCACGGTATGGCCAATATTGGCACAAGGCCGACATTTACCGACGAAACAATCAGGACCCTGGAAGTGAATATTTTCGGTTTTGAATCGGATATTTATAATAAAACAGTTACAGTCAACTTTATAAAGTTCATACGCCAGGAAAGGAAGTTCGCCGGCATAGAAGAATTCCTGGAGCAGTTGAAAGCCGACAAAGATCAATGCTTAGGTTATATGAATGAAATAATTAAAAATAATTTTAACAGATAGTAAAATATAGTTATATTTGTAATTCTATAAATGTCAATTTTAGGTATATAGGTTATGACAACAAAGGCAAAAAAAGAAGATATTATTAAAAAATTCGGCAAAGAAGCAACAGACACAGGCAAAGCCGAGGTTCAGGTTGCATTGCTTACCGAAAGGATCAACGAACTGACCGAGCATCTTGAAAGGCACAAGAAAGACAACTCGAGCAGGCGCGGATTGATAAAACTTGTAAGCAAAAGGCGCAAAATACTCAGCTATCTGTCCAAGACGGACATTAGCAGGTATCGTGCTGTTTTAGCCCAGCTTTCGCTTAGAAAATAAGCCAAGCCGGCATTTTGATTTTTTTTATGTGAAAGCGGTGTCTGAAAGTATCCACCGCTTTTTTTTAATTATAAACAGTTTATGATCTTTTGGACACAATATGAGTAAAGAAACAGTTAGCATCGATTTTCACGGCAGGGAATTCTCAATAGAAACCGGCAGGTTTGCTAAATTTGCAGGCGGCTCGGTAATGGTTCGCTGCGGCGACACAATGGTACTTGTAACTGCCGTGGCAGCCGAAAAAGAAAGCCCCGAAATAGATTATCTGCCACTTCAGGTGGAATACAGGGAGAAAATGGCAGCCGGCGGCAAATTCCCAGGCGGATTCCTGAAAAGGGAAACAAGGCCCTCGGACAATGAAGTGCTTGCAGCCAGGCTGATTGACAGGCCCATAAGGCCTCTGATGCCCGACTCGTGGCGCTACGAAACTCAGGTGATTGCTACTGTACATTCGTTCGACCCCGACGTTGACCCCGAAGTGTTGGGCGCCGTAGGAGCTTCGGCAGCGCTGCTGATTTCCGACATTCCTTTTGCAGGCCCTATTTCAGAAGTAAGGGTTGGCAGGATTGACGGCAAGCTGGTTATCAATCCTTCGCTGGGTATGCTGAAGGACTCGGATATCGACCTTACGGTATCGGGAACAACCACTTCCA
>DAINRZ010000208.1:0-6569 GCA_036741575.1 Kapaibacterium sp. (SeqCode) | reverse complement strand
GAGTGACTTATAAAAATGTCGGCGTAAGGTTCAGAGGCCAGACCTCTTATCAAAAAGTGAATAACTCTCAAAAGAAATCATTTAATATATCAATTGATTACTTAGACAGTAGCCAAAGGCTGATGGGTTACAAAACACTCAACCTGAACAATTGCTTCGATGATCCGTCATTTATGCGCGAAGCGCTTTACACTGCCCTGGCAGGCAAGACTATCCCGGCAGCCAAAACAAATTTTGTCATCCTCGTAATCAATGGTGAAAACTGGGGCGTTTACAGCAATGTGCAACAACTGAACAAGGAATTTTACGGTGAATGGTTTTTGAGCAATGACGGCACCAACTGGCGGGCTGAGTACCCCGATACGTCCACGGCTAAACCTAAGCCCGGCCAGGGCGGGAGCCCCCCCGGTGGCGGCGGCAATTTCGGGGCTGGCCAATGCTCTCTAAATTATATGAGCGATACTGCGCTTGTGTACTCCAGATACTACACCCTAAAGTCAACCGAAATGGAAAATCCGTGGGAAGGGCTGGCTAAAGCATGCTATATGCTTAATAAACTGCCTTCGGATAAACTATATGATTCTCTTAAATATTATCTCGATGTGGACCGCAGCCTGTGGCATATTGCTAACGAAATCGCTTTTGCCGACGATGACGGGTACGTGAACAAAGGCGGGATGGACTACTATGTTTACTACGATGCGGAAACAGGCAGGCTGCAGCCAATAGATTATGACGGAAACAGTACATTTACCACAAAAAATGTTAATTGGCCTGCTTTCCTGAAAGAAACTGACACTAAATTTCCATTGATTAACAGGCTGCTGGCTAATCCTGAACTCAAGCAAAGGTATGTGGCCCATATGAGGGCAATATTTAAAAATTCCATGGACGAAACCGCAACAGGCGAATGGATAGACGGCGCAAAAAGCCTTATTGACGCAGCAGTGCAGGCTGATTCGAAAAAACTATACTCGTACAGCCAATTTTCTTCGTCTGTTAATGAACTAAAAACATTTATTGCAAACAGGAAAAAGAATCTCCTGAATAATCCCATGATTAAGGCCGAACCACCCGTAATCGAATCTGTGGCCTTGGTGTCGGGCCAGGGAAACGGTAAGGCGCCGGCGCCGGGGGATCCTGCCAAGATAATCGCCACGGCCAGTTCGGCGGACGGGATTAAAAAGGTTGTGTTATACTACGGCACAGGCCTCGCGGGAACTTTCGATAAAGCCGGGATGACTGACGAAGGCGGCGGGATTTACGGGGTATTGCTCCCGGGCTATCCTGCCGGCACATACGTCCGCTATTATGTGGAAGCAATTTCGGCAAACAGCTACGGGACAATTGCCTACAGCCCCGAGGGCGCCGAGCATGATGTTTACTTCTACCTTGTAGGCAATGAAATAGAAGATTATACTCCTGTTGTAATCAACGAATTGATGGCCTCGAACTCAAATACAATTGCAGACCCCCAGGGGGAATACGATGACTGGATTGAGCTTTTCAACAAAAGCGGCGCCGATGTGAACCTTACAGGTATGTACCTGAGCGATAAAGTAGATAATCCCAAAAAATGGCAGTTTCCTGACAATACAGTTTTAAAAGCCGGTGAATATCTTATCGTCTGGGCCGATGAAGACAGCAAGGATACTCCGGGCGTACATACGAATTTTAAGCTATCGGCTGATGGCGAAGTAGTTATGCTGATTAATACAGACGCCAACGGCAATACTATCCTGGATTCGGTAAATTTCGGAGCATTGGGCGAAGATATTTCATACGGCAGGTTGCCTAATGGTGTGGGTAGTTTTACCGTTATGCCGCCTACACCCGGTGCAATAAACGAATCGAATGTCTCGGCAGGGGATGAGCTTTCCGCAGAAAGCGAATACAGGATTGTGGTTACGCCTAATCCGGCATACGGCGATGTTAGCTTTTCGCTGGAGTTTCCTTCCAAAGGAGTTTACAGGATTGGAATTTATGACATTAGAGGTGCTTTAGTAAAAGATTTTGGCAGCTTATCTCGTAACAAAGGCACGGAGTCTTACTTGTGGAACAGCAGCGAACATAATGCAGCTCCTGGTATTTATGTTATAAAAGTTGAATCACCATTTGGAGCAGTTACAGGCAAAATAATACTCGTTAGTAATAATTGATTGATAAACAAGTGGTAAGCTATGGATGACATGATAGAATCGGTAAGCCCCGGATTGGAAAAATTCGAAGGCGAATCCCTGGAATATCTCGAAAGCCTCAACCTGCTCAGCCGTTTCGATACTAAGTTCATCGTACCTGCCGGCCTTCTGCCGTCGATAATCGACTCGATGCACAAAAACTACAGCATACTCGAGATTGCCGGAAACAGAATTTTCCACTACGACAGCCGTTATTTCGATACTCCTGAATATTATTTTTACACCCAGCACCACAACGGGCGGCGAAACAGGTCGAAAGTGCGATACCGGCATTATAAAGAAACAGGGGTATATCATTTCGAAATAAAAAATAAGAACAATATTGCGGGCACGACAAAAGATATCATCAATGCCACGGGGATTGAAGCCCAAATTACAGGCAGCGAAGCAGATTTTATCAGGGAAAAGCTTGGCATGGACCCTGCCTTGCTGTTCCCGAAACTTGCAGTGTCTTACACCCGGTTAAATTTTATAGGTATTGCCTGCCCTGAAAAAGTAACGATAGACATGAACATAAGGTTCAAAAATACTGTTAACAGCTTTTCGCTTGACGATATTGCCCTGATTGAAGTAAAACAAAAAAAGACAGACTATAACTGCCCACTGATGCAAAAGCTTAAATCGCTTAATATTCATCAATCAAACGGATTCAGCAAGTATTGCATAGGATTGGCGCTTACAGACTGTAAAGTAAAATACAACCGGTTTAAACCAAAATTGCAAGTTATTAAAAAATTAATGGAGAATTAGATGGACTCGAACACAATAGCCGGAATGCCGCTCATTAACACAGAAAACCTAATGCTGCTGGGGCTAAAATTCGCATTCGATTTGGCTGCAATATATGCCATTGCCAGGCTTATTTACTTCCCTATCCGCAAAAGCAGAAGCTATTTGTTCACCTTCTTTATTTTCAATATAGTAATTTTTCTTGTCTGTTCGCTTCTCAACCACCTGACTCTCAGCATTGGGTTTTCCTTCGGGATATTTGCCATCTTTTCAATCCTGCGTTATAGGACTATGACGATACCCATCAAGGAGATGACATACCTTTTTATTGCTATAAGCCTTTCTATTATTAATGCTTTAAGCAACGAAAGCATTAGCATAGCCGAACTATTCCTTACAAATTTTGCAATTGTAGGATTTACCTACCTGCTGGAAAAACTATGGATGAAAAACGAACAGTCTAAGCTGGTTATTTATGAAAGAATTGAAAACGTGAAGCCTGCCAACAGGCAATTTCTGATGCAGGACCTGGCAGAGCGCACAGGCCTGGATATTCACAGGCTGGAAATCGGTAAAATTGATTTTATGAGAGACATTGCCGAGATAAAAATCTATTTCTACAGCAACCTAAGTAACGGATTCGTTTGCGAGGGCGGGTTCGACGATGGTGACGATTGAGGCGGGCTTTGTGAAAAATCGGATTATTATAATTGCATTATTAATTTTGCTTCCTGTTTCTCTCTGTTCCAAAAAGAAATACCCGCAGGAGGACAGGCAGGCATGGTTCGGAGCCGAAATCGACTGCGAAATTGCGAAAGACTTCGAACTAAGTATTTCCGAAGAGCTTAGATATTACAAAAACAGGTCTGTGCTTGCCCAGTCCCTTACTAATTTTGGGGCTTCCTATAAAGCAACAGGCTGGTTCAGGCCGGGTTTATTCATACGCTACAGGATTATGCCCGATGAAGAAGAACAACGATGGGAGCTTTATACAAATTTTACATTTAAATTTGATTTATGGGGGATAGATTTTAGCGATAGGGTGAGATTGCACTTCAAATTCAGGGAAGACAGGGAAAGCATCAATAATTTGAGGAACAAACTGACAGCCGGGTATTATGTTTGGGACTGGCTGGAACCTTATGCGGCAGCGGAGTTGTTTTACAGGTTTTTCTACGAAGGCGGCGACAGGCTGGCTCAGGGCAGGTATTATACCGGAGCAAAGATTAAGTTGGATAAAAACAATGAAATCGACTTGTTTTTTATGAGGGAACAGGAATACAATACCGACAAAGCCATACACTCGAATGTTATCGGAGTGGAATACAGCCTGCAACTTTAGGCGGCATGAGAAAAATTCCGCGAAATCCTGATTGATTTTATGGGCAGCCTGGATTCAGGTATCTGCCATACTATAATTTCAGCATAATATCAGCCCCCAGGCTCCAGGCAGTAATCTGGCTTTCTTCGTAACTGTCGTAATTCCTGAAACTGTAATAAAACTGGAAAAAAGGATTGAAAATAATCCATTCTAATTCGATTGGGAAAGAAATCCCCGCTTTGAACCCTACGCGCGTATAGTTCCCTTCGCGGACAATATCCTCGTCGTAAACGACTCTCCTGCCCTGGCTGTCGTATTTATACCTTTTTTCGAGCCAGTCGAAAGGTTTGGGCAGCATTTTATCGACAGGCTCTTTGAGCTCGAAACTTGCCATAATCCTGTGGCTGGTGTTGTAATTAATCGACGGCCCGAGGAAAGCAAACAATCCAGTGCCTGGCAAATTCACTTTGTATAGAATATCGGCGCTAAAGAATTGCAGCTCATATTCGGCCCTGTAGTCCATGGTGGCAAATACTTTTTCGTAATCGTACTCATTTTTATATACTATTGCAGGGATTTTATATTCATCGCTGGACATAATTGCAGGCAGGTACTCGTAATTAATCCGTACAAAAACCGAAGGGCTTGCCTCGGCATTCGGGGCGAGCAAATACTCAACTGCAGCTCCAAGCGAATAACCGTCGCCGCTGCCGTTGGCAAAGCATTCGCTGCAATAGTCACTTGCTATATTCAGGTTGTCGTAATCATGGACGGCCCTGTTGTAGGCTGCACTAATCCCCAGCCTGTACCTTGTGCGGGTTTCGGGCTCGATGGTAATCACCTTGTCTTCTTCCCTGAAAACAGGCTGGGCAATACTTGCCGCCGGCAAAAAAATATTTATTGCCAGGGCAAACAACAAACTTCTGTTAAAATTATTAGAAGGGTACTTCATCTTCTTCATCGGCAGTATATCCCGAAGGCTCGTCGGGCATGGGTGCATCGTCGGCTTGGGCAGCAGCGCCCAGCCTGTCGATTTTCCATGCTTCGAGGTTAGTGAAATAAGATACTTTGCCGTCTTTTTCCCAACGCCTGCCCCTGATATTGAAAAACACCCTTAGATTTTCGCCCATGCCGAAATTGTCCATAATTTCGCATTTGTCCCTTGTCAATTGGAACTTCACCTGCTCGGTGAACTGTGCCGAACCGCCGCCATCGGTAGTCTCGATTACAAATTCCCGTTTCCTGAAACTATCGGTAACATTCACCGTGTCGTATTTTTCGATAAGCTTGCCGCTCAATTCAAAAGTCATAAAAACAACCGAATATTAAAGAATAATTATGCTAATTAAGAAATTTTTTTTTAAAATACTAATGAAAAAATATCGGTAAATTTATTTTTGATACTATGAAAAAAAATGGAAAAGATATGAATGCAGCGGTGGTAACATGCGGCGAGCTGGCATGCCTGCTCGATTACGACAGGGAATTATGCAAAGAACTGGCTAGATTCGGTATCGATACCGAGCCTGTCAGGTGGGACAACGAGGAACAGGACTGGGGCAAATACGATTTCCTGCTGATGAGGACTGCCTGGGGCTATTACAAACAATACGGTAAATTTCTGGAATTCCTGAGTAAAATTAAAAAATCGGGCATTAAGATATTCAATTCTGCTGATATTATGCTTGTCAATTCTCATAAATTCTACCTGAAGGAACTTAAATCTGCCGGTGTTAACATTGTTCCAACCCACTTTATCAAGCGCCGCACATTGATGAGCATCAGTAAAATAGTAAAAATAGGCAAATGGCAGAAATATATTATTAAGCCTGCTGTTTCGGCTGGTTCGTTCAATGCTGTGCTTTTCGATGCCGACGACCCCGCCGGCGATGAAGTGTTCGAGGGCATGATAAAAGAAAACGACCTGCTGGTGCAGAAATTTCTGCCCGAAATATCGGAAGGCGAATATTCCACAATATATTTTTCGGGCGATTTCCGCTACACAGTCAGGAAAACACCCAAACCGGGCGAATACAGGGTGCAGAAAGACTACGGCGGCAACTACGAAAGAGTAATCCCACCGCAGGCTGTTATCTCGGAATGCGAAAAGATTGTGGAAATACTCGACGCCGCTTACCTCTATGCAAGGATAGACGGTGTTTTGGCAGGCGGCAGGTTCTGGATTATGGAGGTCGAAATGATAGAACCCGACCTGTATATGGACATTGTGCCCGAAGCTGTGCCGCAATTTGCAAAACTTATTGCTTCGAGGGCTAAAAATGAAATATAATCGTCGATTTATATGAAAAAAACTATTTGAG
>DAINRZ010000207.1:0-6570 GCA_036741575.1 Kapaibacterium sp. (SeqCode) | reverse complement strand
TTGCAATGCAATAAAGAGGCGGTTTTTATAGGTGCTCCAAGTTTCTATGGCGATACTAAGAAAGATAGCATGGGAATTGAAACTGAATCAATTTCCAGAGAATGGGATATCGATTGCAGTCAATTGACAGAACTACCTAATTCTGAAATTGAAATTAAAGTAATTAGTAATCTATTAATGATAAATGATTGGAATGTTCATACTTTTATCGGCAAAAAAGCTGACAAAAGGGCTATTTTAATATTAAATAAGCCTTGCCTTCTTCACCTGGCAACTCATGGGTTTTATTTCCATAATGTTGGAATGAATGGGCCTGTTTTGTCACCTACCGATGTTATAGAAATAAAAAGCAATCCCATGATTAATGCAGGTTTATTAGTATCAGGATTACCCAAAGATGATTCAAAATCTGATAAAACTTGCAGCTACGATATTGTAAACGCTTATGAGATAGCATCTTTGAATTTAGACGAAACAGAAATTGTTGTCGTTTCTGCTTGTCAATCAGGAATCGGTTTCTCAGCAAATACAGCCGAAGGTTTTTATGGCCTGCAAAGAGCTTTTATTTTAGCAGGTGCTCATTCATTGATTTTAAGTTTGTGGAATGTCGATGACCTGAAAACAAGGATTTTTATGACTGAATTCTATAAGAATTGGATAGTATTAAAAAATATCTCAATTGCTTTTCGTGAAACACAATTGGAACTAAAGAACCAGGGATTTAAACCATGGGAATGGGGAGCATTTATATTGGTATCATGCCCAAGATTAGACTGAGCCCTTCCATTGCAGTTTCTATTCATCCGCCTTTGGCGGAAGTTGTTTCATTCAGATTTCGCAATAAATTCAAACAGCAACCCGTTTTTTTACTTGGGTTGCTGTTTCTTTAAGCAGAGTGAAATATACGGGTGGTTATTAATTGTAAAAAATATTCCACCTGCTCATTTAATAATTACCATAGGCTTACTATCAATAAAACTGCCTGCTGTCAGTGTATAGTAGTAGCAGCCTGCCTGCAGACCGCCGGAATCGAGCATATACGAATACTCGCCCTTTGGTAGTTTGCCTGTGTGCAGTGTGCGTACAGCTTCTCCTCCGGAATTATAAAGCCTCAAAGTGCAATTTGCAGTCTCGTTCAACGAAAACTTAATCTCGGTGAAGTCCGACCACGGATTCGGGTAATTCTGCCCAAGCAGGGGCTTCAATCCGCCAAAGTCGAGGTTTGTCAGGTGGCACCTGCCGTCGATGTTCAGCCTCGATTCCGTACCCAGCGGAATAAGATCGAGAAATAGAATCGAATCCGTATCGAAATCATAGGCATCGTAAGAGAAAATGGAATTGACGGAATCGGGCACTGTTACAAGGAAGTAGTTGACAGCTATCTCGCCTGCCCTGATGGAATCTACGCCCTTGAAATTAAGAATCAGCCTGCCGGGGATATATGTCACCTGCATATTGGCATCCAGCCTGTTTTCGGTTCTCAGGTATTTAAGCGTGAAAGGATTGTAATTCATTGCCACATTGAATTGCAACCCTTCCAGCCAATAAGTAATTCCTTTTATAGTACTTGCGAAATCCCTTTCAAATATTACGGGAATACCGATTGTATCGGTAATCCTTGTGTTAATATCGTCAATTGTGCTTACGTTGAAACTTATATCGGAATGAAATTCGAACGGCGGTGCATAGCCCTCGCCTGTCATCTTCGTTGTGTCATAAAGAATGCAGGGCAATATGCTTTGGGATATCAGAGAATCGATATCGAATACCTGTTTGCGGCGGGGGCAGAATTCGAATGTTACCTCTATCGTCCCGCCTACGGGAATATATGTGTTCAGCGGCGGATTGGACGATACTATCCTGATATCCTTAGGGAACGTGAATACGCTGTCGATTGTAACCGGCACATCGCCAATGTTGCGTATCTGAAGTGTCCTTTGAGCGCAGTCTAATACATCGACTCTGCCGAAATCGACGGTATTTCCAATCTCAATTTCCGGCTGCAATACTACAATATAGCCGCTGTCGAGCTCTACAATAATATCATAGAGTATCACTTCCTCGGTATCGAAATATGTTGTATCGACTTTAATTTTGGTAATATTGCGGTTCATATCTATTGGCTTGAACCGGGCAATTACCAAAGGAAGCGAGGAATCCACACGGCAAAGGTTTTTCAGCAGGAATTCCTGGCCCATTCCGGGCAAAGCCGAATATGAGACCTTAGGAATATACGGGGCGCAGGTATCCCTTTCGGCAAATGGCGAGCGGGCATCGAGGAACTGCAGTTTGGTATCGTCGTACAGCAGCCTGAATTTAATGTCTATTACGTCGGCAGGAAGCTCTCGCGAGGCATAAACCGGTACTTCGAGCACCTCGCAGTTTATGACCCTGAAAGTATCTATCGACGGCTTTTTCAGTTCATATACAAATTCCAGCCCGTAGGGCGGTGCAAAAGCATTGCCTTCGACGATTACCGTGGTATCTGTGGTGATGCACGGCTGGCTTATGTGCAGAACCATCCTGGCTTTGTAATTGCGAACGGCGCGAGGTTTGAATGTTACTTCGACAGAATCAGGAGCTCCCGGCTTAACGATTTTAGGGAATTGTACATCGCAGAAGAACACCCTCTCATCAGGTTCGAAGGTAATACTGTCTATTTTGACTGTATCCTGTGCCGGGTTGACATCTATTCCGGGAATTACAAAATATACATTTTCGGGCCTGGATGAAGCATCTACCTGTGTGGGCGGGAAAAGCACATAATCAGGCAGCGGAGCCATCATTAATGCCCTTTTGCCTATCATATTGGTTTCGTAAACTCCATCCCACCCTTCGCCATGGGCTTTGATATGTATTACTGCGGCATGGTCTAAGTAATCGAGTGTGGCTGGCGTTCTCGGGCAGAATAATATGAATATTGTGTCGGTCGTTTGTTTATCGACTGAATAAGGCAGCTTGCCGTTTTTGGCGCCCGATGCCGTCCAGGTGAAATATTGAGACGAGCCTGTTGAATCGAGCCCGTCGTCAATCCAAATGCTGTCAATCGACATCGGGAATGTGAGCGACCTGTTGACAAGAGGGATTTTCCGAAGGATACACCCGCAAGGAGTGGCAAACCCGAAGCTGATAACTTTGAGCGGAACTTCGAGCGGCATTATAATACCCTCGCCCTGCAATCCTCCTTCGCCCGATACAATGCAGGGGCTGCTGGAATAGACATTTATTTTGCCATAATACATTTTTGATTCGGCAGGCCTGAATTCTACTACCGCTTTTATTTGTTCCCTCGGTTTAAGGGTAATTTTCTGGTTGCCCGGGGGGCTTATCAGGACGAAACCCTGGGTGACGGTTATACTGTCGATTACCATTTCGTAGGGTGAAGTATTCTCGATTATTACTGTTCTTTGCCTTGTATCGTTGACCTCGAGCGTGCCGTAAAGTGTTTGTGCCGTAACGAATATCTTTGGCAGCAGCGATGTGCCGTAAAGTTTTGCCTCCCATTCTTCCAGGTCGGGCACAGTGAGGAATCTCAGGAATGCCCTCTCTGTAACGTCCTGGGTCAGGTCGTTTGGCGTAAACCTGAAGATAAACCGAGCGGAATCTCCGGCTTTTATGACAAGCTGGTCCGGCAATACCGGAGGATCTACCAGGGTATATTTACCGGCGCTGTTCAATACAAATCTCTCGAGTGTCTGAGTCTCTGCCGACTCGTTCACAATCCAAAGAGTATCGGGCATCGACGAGCAAGCCAGTACATTCTCCGTCCTCATTAAATCGGGATTGAACCTGAAGCGGTCGTAATACCCTTCGCCTTTGATAGGGATGCAGTCGAGGGTATAACAAACCTTTTCGGTGAAGCATACTTTGTCATAATACATCTGTTCGCCGATTGGCCAGAATGAAATAGGCAGGGAGACTGAATCGCCCGGGGCTACGGTTCTTGTCTCGATTACTGCGCTAAACACTTCGCCACGCATAACGTAGAGCATGATTGTCACAGGTTCGTCGCCGTAATTGACTGCTGTGGCAAACATCATTTTGCCCTGACCTACCTTTACCCTGCCGAAATCAAGTTCTGTGGTTCTGAACCGTACATCGGGCGATATACATTTACCTTTTACATAGAGTACCCGCCTTACTGTGCAGCCGCCTGCTTTGACGATGAATATTATCGAATCTGTGTAAGTGCCCCTTGCCGTTGGCGTAAATAACAGGTAATTGGGCATATATCCGTGTTTCACCTCGAGAGTGTAATCGAACCGGATGCTCTGGCTGCGGAACTGGTCGGGGACGATAATTGTATCTACCTGGATATCGAAATCGAGCAGGTTTTCCCATTGGTATTCTTCTGCCCTCGAAAACCTGTCCTTGCATGTGTTGTCAAATTTAACCGTATCAATCCTGGTTTTCGTATTGGGAAAATAAATGCCTATGGCCTCCTGGGATATTCCGGTAATGGGAATGATACCGCTGCCGTAGCAAATGTCGTCGGATACAATCTTAAGTGTATCAAAATGTTGCCTTGTTCCGCTTATGGGGTTGAATCTTATCCTGATATCTATGCACTGGCCTGGGGCAAGTGTGTATGGCAGTGTTACCCCGCCGGGCAGAATTGGGTCGATTATTCCTTTAAGGTTGGTTTTGATTTCATAGATCGTGAGGTTACGGCTCGAGGTAACGTTTGGCGTTTCGTTGCATATTCTAATCACAGAATCTACATAGGGTATTTCCTCGCAGTCGGCTATTACTTTCCCGAAATTCACAGACGATTTGGATACGCTTAGCTCTGTTTTCCTGTCCAGGTTCAGTTTGACGATTGTAGCCACGCCGCACCTGTTAAACGGATAGAAATAAAGCCTCGAATTGAATGGCCCGGATTGTTTCCTGTCAATTTTAACGGTTACATTTTGCGGCTGGCCCTGCATCAGGTCGAATTTAGCCGGTGTAATAGTATATCTCGAGACTTTATCATCCAGTACTGATACTCCATAGGTCGAACCACAAAGGGAGGTATCCTGGACAGTGAAATTTAAAGTAATAGTCGTATCACACTTAATAATATCTGTTATATCAGTAGAAGGATTAACAAAAACAGTTTTGGCCCGTTGCCTGTTGCCTCCGTCGCGGCAGCGGGCGCCGCTACGTGCCCTGCCGATATTGCCGTTGCCGCTGGCGTCGCACAGGTTGTAAACCGATACAGGGTCGTTCATCCTGAAATATAGCGCCAGGCCGGGCTCGTTGCCTTCGTAGGATTCATCCTTGCCGCAATAAATATCCTGAGCATCCCTTGCAAAATTCCATATTCTGACTTCGTCAATCCATCCCAGCAGGGTCCTGTTAGCGTTTTTATCGTCGAGCAGGGCGTTGCTGCTGCCTATTTGCAGGGGGAGCCTGTCTTTGGGTACATTAAGGCTGGTAACCGGGTATAAATCATTGCGGGCAGTACCCATTTGTATGCCGTTAATATAAAGGCTAGCAGTTCCGGTATTGCCATTGAAAACAGCTGCAATATGGAACCATGTTTTGAACAAGGCAGCAGCAGGTATCCTGACGGCTATATTATCGGCTTCTTTCAGGCTGCGGTTGCCGTTGACTTCGAAAACCAGGTCGTCGTTTGTATCTATGTATAGCACCCATACGTCGTTTTTATCGTATAGCGGCCCCCACAGGCCGGCGATATACTCCCTTTTACCCGGCTGGCGATCCGGCTTCACCCATAATTCGACCGTAAATTCGTTCCTGATATTCGTTAGCGATTTTTGCATGGGCACATCGACATAGTGAGCGCCTGTGCCGGTAGTAACGGCGAGGCTGAGAGCCCTGCCGGTGCAATCCTTAAGCGAGTCACATTTTTCAGCTGCTTTAGCCGGCAGCATTAATGTGAAGACCATTATGCATATATATATAGTAAATGTTATATATTTCATATTTAATCCGAACTTTTCATTCCCATTTTGTGGGTTTAATTTATCTGTGTATTCTTCGATTAACAGATTATTCATCAATTAAACCTCGAAGCTTGCTTCGGGATTGTTCATTTATAAAGTCAATATAGTAAAAAAATGATTAATTAAAAAATATTAATTTTATTGGTTCTATATCGGTAACTGTGGGTAATTGTTTCTGTCAATGGGGCAGGCTCCATGTTGATAACACATATTCATGCAACAAGGGAGCTTGCTCACTTGCAAATCGGGGATGAACCAAAGGGCGCTTTTAACTACTGCTATTTATCTGTCAATATACATGATTGGCAATTATTGTGTAAACAGATTTTTGATTTGTTCAATTTTCGTATAGTGATATATTTCATAAGATTACCAATTCGTTTATTTACCCATACAAACCGTTATAGAACCTTTTTTATTTTAAGATAACGTTTTAATTATTACGACCCGGATTTGAGAATTTTTCGGATAATAAAAATTTTAATTGATTTGCTGCAATTCAATTGAGTGGCGCATCTTACGAACAATCACCTATTCCCCCTTCACAAATTTGGTACACGAGCTGCCGGAGCGGACAAAATACACGCCGGGCGGCAGGCCTGATACGTCGATTTTTGTA
>DAINRZ010000206.1:0-6577 GCA_036741575.1 Kapaibacterium sp. (SeqCode) | reverse complement strand
ATAGTGACGATATGAATGCGTATGGCGACTAATCGAAAAATGAGCGGAAAGTACGTTGGGCATTTTGGGAAGGTGCAATCGAGAGGATCTATGCGGATAAGGATGACAGCCCCCTGCTGGCACCACTGGCCGGAGTTATTAGGAGGTACGCTTTGCCCAAGCAATACTTTCTTACTTTGATAGACGGAGTAAAGCGCGACCTGGCGCGCAACAGGTATGGTACTTTCGAAGAATTGAAACAGTACTGCTACGGTGTGGCAAGTATTGTCGGGCTAATCAGCATAGAGATATTCGGCTATAAGTATGAAGAAACCAGGAACTATGCAATCAATCTGGGGTACGCACTCCAGCTAACTAATATTCTAAGGGATATTAAAGCCGACAAGGAACGTGGTTACATTTACCTGCCGCTGGAAGACCTGCGAAGGTTCGGATATTCGGAAAAAGAGTTGATTGGCGAGGTTTATAACGATAACTTTATAGAATTAATGAGATTTCAGGCAAACAGGGTGAGGGAATTCTATCATGCCGCCCGAAAATCGCTCCACCCCGAAGAGCGAATGACAATTGTTTCCGCCGAGGTGATGGATGCAATATACTATCGCCTGCTCGAGAAAATCCAGCTTCTCGATTTCGACGTATTCAAGAAGAAAATACGAGTTTCGAGTATTCACAAAATCATGATAGCGCTAAAGCACTGGCTCTCAGTACGCGTTTTTGTCCGCAGGATAAAGAAGAAGGGCTAACATTAGTATTATATAATCCGGGTAAGTATGTCTATTCCTTATTACGCCTGAACCCGTCGATGTAGCTGCGGAATATTTTGCCTGCCGGTATGCTCAGGATAGTGAATTTATATGACGGGGCTCCGCTTAGCAGTTCAGTAGAATTAATAATTGAGTGAATCATTGCCAATGGCAGCCAGCTCCAGTGAGATATAAAATTATTGCCTGTTATGAAGTTTATGATAATCTGAATGATTATAATATAAAACGTTATGCCGGCCAGCCGCTGGTCGCTTTCTGCCAATCCTGAAAGCTTCTTCTTCCTGTATAGATAGCTACCCGTGGTGAAAAACAGGAAAGCGAAATACAATACATAAGAGACACCGCCTATCATACCTGTTTCGGCAAATGCATTCAAGGCAGTAAACTCAGAAAATCCGACTGATTCGTCGTTCGTTATATTACCGAAATTTCCAATTCCTACACCGGTCACTGGATTGACCATAGCAACAGATACGCTGACGCCGGCATTGGATGCCCTGCCGAAAAACGACTCGCCGTCGATGTCTTCTCCCCTGCCGGAACTGCGGCTGTAGATACCTGATATCCTCTTGGTAAACAATTCCCTTACGCTGATATTAATATAAGGCTCTACAATTAAATCGGCAATAACTATAAATATCAAGGCAATCCCAACAAAGCTAAGTATCTTGAGTACTCTTTTGTTAAATTCAATAAAAACGATAAGGGAAATAATAACAAAAGCCCCCAGAACGCCTGTAAGCGAAAATGCGAAGAACATTCCAAGGATTGTGGTTATTACCATAACCACATTGAGTATCCTGCTTTCGAAAAACATTTTCCTGTTCTGTGCATATGGAACTGCCATAAAAACAAGCATGTACTGATTGAAAACAGCTAAAGCCGAAGGCTCGGAAAAAATCGACGTTGCCCTGTAGAAATCCTCGAATCTGAGGGCAAGCTGCCTGTAGTCTTCGATTAATTCGGCATTACGGCTTACAATGCTAATATTAGTATAATCTATCCAGGCAAGTGGCAGGTCGTATGCCCGGGCAAAAATCTGATAAACGGCATAGGAATTTATAATAATGCCTATTATAAGCCATATCCTTACAACTGCAGTCCAGGTGGCCGGCTTCACAGGATAGAACACCATTAAAGCAGGAAATAACAGTAAAAAGATAAAATGAACACAACTTTTAAAAAACTGTGCGTTCATAACTGGATTGCCGCTCATAACAGGATACAGCCCCGATAAAACAGATGCCAGCATTAGAACGAAAAAGAATACAAGGTGCGGTTTCCAGGCTGTCCTAAATTCCATCGAATCGGCAAAAGCATGCTTGAAGAATAAAATATAAATCAGCAAAAGAAAGAAATCTACGCCGCTGACACCATAAGTGCTTACGGAAAACAACTGATATTGTGTAACATAATAGGATATGAATAACAACACAATCAGGAAATTCATGGCCTCTTACCCCTGAATGTACCATATGCACTATGAGGTTTATCTAGAAAGATATACTAGCTCCGGGCAGTTTTGTCTGTAATACTTCAATTGTTTTCGGGTCGATCATGTTCCCTGAGAGTTCCATTTCTTTCAGCTTTTTAAGGTTTTCCATCCCATCAGGCAGCTTAGTGATTTTATTGAGTGTCAAACCCAAGAACTGGAGATTCGCCAATTTTGTAATCGATGCTGGTAGTTCGGTAATTTCGTTGTTTATCAGAATAAGGTGTTCCAGGCTTTTCATGCCGCCGATACTCTTTGGCAGCTTAGTGATTTTATTATTGGTTATCCATAATTGTTTCAAATTCACAAGGTTCCCGATTTTTTCCGGTATCGATGACAGGGAATTGTCGTTTAGGTATAATTCAGTCAGCTCGGCAATTCCGCATACCGATTCGGGCAAGGCTTTTATTTTATTATTGCTAATATCAAGTATCTTAATATTTTTAATCCTGCCGAAACTTGCCGGTATTTCCTCGATTTCATTCCTTTTAAGGCCGATGAATTCAAGTTTGTCAAGGTTGCCAATATCCTTAACGAGCTTATTAATCTTATTGTCTTCGAGGTTCAGGTGTTTTAAATCCCTGAGCTTGGAAAAGCTCGACGGAATTTCACTTATGGAATTATTACCAAGGTCCAGATAATTGAGATTAACAAGATTGCCAATATTTACAGGAATATTTTTTATGCTATTGTTCTTGAGGTCCATTTTGGTAAGGTTTGTCAAATTGCTCATCGATTCAGGGAGTGAATCAATTTTGTTGTCATTTCCGGTCAATTCTCTCAACTTTGCCATACCGCCCATGCCTGCGGGAAGTTTTTGTATTGAATTATTATGAATGAAAAGAAGTTCCAGGTTCGATAATTTGCTCATTTCTTCGGGTAGGCTCTTCAGGTAATTATTATTAACACCTAAAGTCTTAAGGTTTGCAAGGCCACCAATTGTATTTGGCAGAGCGGCAATTTTGTTTTCCTGAAGGCCCAACAATACAAGGTTTTGTAAATCACCAATTGTTTCGGGTATAAATTCAATGTAATTTTTTATAAAATTAAGTTTCCTAAGGCTATTCAGGCCGCCGATACCGTACTGAATTTCGGTAAACATGTTACTTTCGGCATATAATTCGATTAGTCCTTCAAGCTGAAACAGAGATTCAGGGAATCTTTCAATTTTGTTGCTGTTCAGGTCGAGTATCCTGAGGCTCTTTAGGTTGCCTATACTTTCCGGAAGGAGAAGTAACTGGTTTTCTCTGGCGCTTAGCACGAATAGACGTATTAAGTTACCAAAACTTTCGGGCAGCTGAACCAGCTGGTTTTGCGATACTACCAATCTTCGCAGTTGCACAAGATTGCCGAATTTTTCCGGCAAATTCAGCAGCTTGTTCTTTTGCAGGGTTAAGTCCTCGAGTTTAACCAACTGGCAAAAACTATCGGGGAGCGACATCAAATTGTTATCACTGAGGTCGAGTTTCTTTAGCTTTGTAAGATTGCCGAAACTTTCGGGAAGTTTGTCAATATTGTTATCCCCGAGATCGCAGCTTTCCAGCAAAGATAGTGTTGTAAACGATTCGGGAATAATACTGATTTTATTTTTATGGAAACTAACGAATTTCAGGTTTTTATTGCTGCCAATCGAGGCAGGCAGTTCCTGTATTTCGTTCATCGATATAATAAGGTATTGAAGATTAGCCAGTTCCGAAATCTTTTCGGGAATCGACTGGATTTTATTACCATGCAGGTTCAGATACTGAATATTCCTGAATTTCAAAATATCTTCGGGGAAAGAAGAAAAATTCCTGAATGGAATATCCATTTTATATACTTTTTCGGGAGTGGCCAAAGCGTCTTCGAAGGATGTGAAAGTCTTTTCGCTGGCAAGGGCTGCCGAATCGAGAAGCTCCGATGCATATGAAAACGTCTGGATAAATATTGCAGTGATAATAATTAATATAATTTTAATCATATATTGCCCGGTTTATTTGTTGATAATCAGCTATATTAATAGTTTTTTAATTTTCAAATTTCTTTTAATTCTTTCTTTCGTGCTTTCGTCGAATTTATTGTCCTCTATATATAGTGTTTCAAGCTGGGGCGGCATGGATACAGGCAAGCCTGTCAGGCGGTTGCCTGTAAGATTCAGTACTTTGAGGCAGGACATTTTCGCGATGGAGCTGTCAATAGCCTCAAGTTTGTTATTATCGAGCCATAATTCTTCGAGCTTGTCGAGAGTATATATTTCGGCAGGCAAAGTCCTTAAGCTATTAGAACCGATATAAAGCCTGGCAAGGTTTTTCAACAATCCAATACTCTTGGGCACGGTATTTTTACTATTCCAATTGAGCCAAAGTTCCTGCAGATTGCTTATTTGGGAAATAACCTTGAAGACTTGATTAAAATCCAAATCAATATTACCTCTGATATCAATCACGGCAAGGTTCGACAATTTGCCAAAACCGGCAGGCAGGGCTTTAAGTTTATTTCTTTTAATATCAAGGATTTCGAGTGCATTCAAACCGAAAAACGTATTGGGCAGCGACTTTATTGCATTATTTCCGAGGAATAGTCTTCTCAGGTTTTTTAAATTGCTGATCTTTACCGGAAGCATTCCAATTTTGTTTTGCTCCATGTCTAATATTTCAAGGCTGCCAATAAAGCATAATTGCTCTGGAAAAACTGCAAACTCATTGCTGCCGAGTTTTAATTCCCTTAGACTCGCCAGTGTGGCAGCTTCTGCCGGAACCTCTGACAATTTGTTCAATCCTACGTCAAGTATCTTCAATTTATGGAATAAAAACACACCTGAAGGGATTTTTACAAGATTGTTCCCGTTAACACTCAGGTTCTCCAGATTTTTACATGAAGAGAATAAATGAAGGGCTTTATTAAGGTCAAGGTTGGGTACACTTCTCAAATCGAGTTTTTCAATATTTTCAAGCAGCTTGATTCCATCAGGCAGATTATCCAGGGGATTGGCCCTTAGAGCAAGGATTCTAAGTTTCTTTAGGCTGCCAAAACCGGCAGGCAAAGCCTTTAATAGGTTCGCTTTGAGTTCCAGTGCCTCGAGATTTTCCAGCCTGCACAAGCCATCGGGCAGTTCCTGGAGTGAGCCCTCATTGATTTGTAAGTGCTTAAGGCTTTTTAATTTGCCGATACAACCAGGCAATTTCTCGATTGGATTTGAAGAAACTGATAAAAATTCCAGGTTGCTGAGAAGGCATAATTCTTCGGGTAATTCCGTCAGCCAGTTTTTATCGAGAATCAAAACCTTAAGGCCGGCAAGCCTGCTTATTTCTGACGGCAATTCCACAAGGTTTTGCCCGCTAAGATCGAGCACGGCAACGTGTTCAGGAGACTTCAGGGCCTCGTCGAGCGAGTTTAAGGCCTTATTGGAAGCCATCAGTGCAGCTAACGAGGAAAAAAGAATCAGGGTGGCCAACAAAGCCTTACAAGCAATCTGCATAGCCCAACTATAAATAATTAAACATCACGCAAATACAAATTTGCAAATTTTTTTTTAATAAATTACTTAAATATAGTAAAATCAGGCTCTGCTCAGTTTCCTCTTCAGCGTTTCGTAAGCAATTTTTATCGAACTGTCGGTAGCAAAATAGTTTTCTATTGTCTGGCATGAATGTAAAACAGTCGAATGGTCGCGATTCCCAAAGCTTGCACCAATAGATTTCAGGGATAATTGTGTCAGTTGCTTTGCCAGAAACATCGACATTTGCCTTGCTAAAGTAATTTCATGCTTTCTGGATTTGGATTCAATTGTATCTACCGACAGTTTATAATAATCGGCAACGGACTGTTTTATTTCATCGATTGTCAGTGGCTTGGGTTCCGAGCCTCCAATGCCGTACACTACCTCTTTGGCAAGGTCGAGCGAAAGCTCGCGCCTGTCCAGAGTAACTTTTGCGATAACACTAATAAGGCTTCCTTCGAGTTCGCGGACACTAGAACTAATATTCTTTGCCAGGTATTCGATTATATTGCTTGGCAGTTCAAAACCTTCGTCGATGCTCTTTTTCTGTAGTATAGCCATCCTGGTTTCGAAATCCGGTGGTTGAATATCTACAATCAATCCCCACTGGAATCTCGAAATAAGCCTGTCGTCCACGTTGTCCAGATCTCTTGGCGGCTTGTCGCTTGTAAGTAGTAACTGTTTGCCAGCCTGATGCAAAGCATTGAAAGTATGGAAGAAATTATCCTGTGTTTTCTCTTTGCCGGCAAAGAACTGTATGTCATCTACAATAAGAGTATCGATACTTCTGTAAAAGCTTATAAACTCATTAACTTTATTATTTTGTATTGCATTAATGAA
>DAINRZ010000205.1:0-6581 GCA_036741575.1 Kapaibacterium sp. (SeqCode) | reverse complement strand
ACCAGCTTTGGATATTCGGTACAAAGAAGCAGCTAAAGAATTTGGAAGAGATAAGAGTGTAAGTGGGTTAATTGTTGATTAGTACTTTCACAAGAAATGAATAGTTTTAATCACAAATTCTTCATTTTGGAATACAGTTTAAAAGTAATAACTCGTTTATATCCTACGTCAATGCAATGAAATAACAGGAGAAATTATGAAATTAAAAGTAATTATACATTCAGAAGATGATGGCAGTTATTGGGCTGAAGTTCCTTCTATACCCGGCTGCTCTACACAGGGTGATACGATGGAGGAACTGATACAGAATTTGCACGAAGCTATTGAAGGCTGCCTTGCCGTTGATATTGAACCACAGGATTACCCCGATAATATCAGCATAATGGAACTGGCAATATGAAACCGGTTTCTGGCAAAGATTTTTGTAAAATTCTAGAAAAAAAAGGCTGGTCATTAGCCAGAATAAACGGAAGCCATCAAGTCAAAAAAGTATCAAGAAATAGTATTACAAAAAAATTAAGGTAAAAATTAAAGTAGGATATTAAGCAATAAATTGTATGAATTTTAATATAATAATATCACTTTAATGTATTGAAATGATTAAATAATAATGTATATTAATATTTTATTTGAAAACAAAAAGATTAATAAAATAAGCTTAAAAAAGAGAGAATAAGTAATGACAGAGATTATTAGAGGTGCGATGAATTCACCAGAATCAACAAAAATATTAATTGATATTGTTGAAAAATTCGAATTTAAAAGAAGTATTTTGTATATTGGTTACCCTATTATCGGTTCAGAGTATAAATCTTCTGTAGATGCATTACTTATTTCATTGGAACATGGACTAATTATTTTTGATATTGTTGAAGAATCTACAATAACTGATAGAGCTACAATTAGAGATGATCTATATAATGTTATTTTTCAGAAGCTGCTTGGTTACAAAGAACTTGTAAAAAGAAGAGGTGAACTAAAAATAAAAATACATGTATTTACTTTTGCTCCTTCATGGCGAAATCAACACAGAAAAGATGATACAATTATCACTATAGATGATTTTAGATCAAAATTAAAAACATCAGAGAATGAAGATTTCAATGAGGGTGATTTTAAATTATTAATTCAGTCCTTACAGGCTATAACAAAACTTAAAAATAAATTACCTAGAAAAATTACTCACAAAGAATCGAAAGGAGAATTATTAAACGAATTAGAAAAATCAATTTCGAATTTAGATCATAGACAAAGCCAAGCAATTATTGAAACTGTAGATGGAGTCCAGAGAATTAGAGGCTTAGCAGGATCTGGTAAAACAATTGTACTAGCATTAAAAGTTGCATATCTTCATTCAAAGTTTCCTGACTGGACAATTGGTGTTACATATTATACTAGATCGCTAAGGAATCAATTCATTGAATTAATTACAAAATTCACAATTGAGCATAAAAGTGAAGAGCCAGATTGGAGTAAGGTTAAAATATTACAAGCTTGGGGGAGTTCAAGGGATAACGGTTTATATTACGAATTTTGTCTACATAATAATATTGAGTATTTGGATTATGATAATGCTAAAAGGATTTATGGGAATAAAAATTTAATTGAAGAAATTTGTGAAAAAGCAATAAATGAAGTTAAAGGTAATTATACAGAAATATATGACGCCATATTAATAGATGAAGCACAAGATTTTACTGAATCTTTCTTAAAACTTTGTTATAACATGCTAAAGCCAGCATCAAATAAAAATCCAAGTAATAAAAGATTAGTTTATGCCTATGATGAATTACAAAAAATCAGTGATTTAAATACTCTGAAAAATCCCAAAGAAATTTTTCCAGGAATTGATTTTGATAATGAAAATTATAAACAAGATATTTTCCTTGAATACTGTTATAGGAATTCATCTCCTCTTTTGGTAACTGCCCATGCATTAGGTTTTGGAATATACAGAGAAAATAATCAATTAGTAACTATGTTTAGTGATAAAGAACTATGGAAAGATGTTGGCTATATCGTAGATAGAGGGAAATTAGAACTTGGTAATGAAGTAGTATTAAAAAGAGATAAAGAATCTAATTTGGATTATCTTAGTGAAAAAGTATCACTTGAAGAATTAATAACATTTAGAGATTTTAATAATACTGAAGACCAAAAGGATTATTTAGTTAATGAAATAATTAAAAATTTAAACGAAGATGATTTAAACTTCAAGGATATTATTGTAATTCACCCAAATGCTATTATGGCAAAAAATGAATTGGCTCCTATTAGAAATGAATTATTTAAGAAAAAAATTGCTTCACATTTAGCTGGTGTTAATACTTCACCCGATGAGTTCTTTATTGAAAATTCAATTGCATTTACTAGCATATATAGAGCAAAAGGAAATGAAGCAGCTATGGTCTATGTTGTAAATGCCGAATATTGTTATGGTGGTGCAGAACTTATTAAAAAGAGAAATATTCTTTTTACAGCTATAACTCGAAGTAAAGGTTGGGTAAAAGTATTAGGTATTGGTAACGAAATGCAAAAACTTAAGAATGAGTTTGAAAAGGTCAAAAATGAAAACTATAGATTAAGGTTTAAATACCCAACAATAGATGAAATGAAAAAGCTGAATGTATTACATAGAGATTTATCAGAATCAGATAAAAAAAATATTATCGAATCTAAAAAAGAATTAGCTAATTTAGTGAAAAAGATTTCTAATAAATCCATACATATTGAAGACTTACCTCAAGATACATTAGATCAATTAAGGAATTTATTATCAAATGCTGATTAATAAAATTTTAAAAGAGATTGAAACATTTACTCAAGTTATTATTGATATAGGATTATCTGTTGAAGAAAGGTGGCCTATAAGAAATGGTGTAAAAATAATATGGCAGAATATGGAAGATATATCCACCGCTTTAAAAAAAATTCCATATGAAGAAAAATACTATAAGCTTTATGACAAACATAACTATAATATTAAAATGTTAGATGGAGCTTTAATTCAATTATTATATGAATTTAATCAAAAAGGGAACTCTCTCATAAGTCATAGACTCGCTTTTTTCCCATCACCAAGTGTTAAAAGATATGATAGTGAACCTGAAGAGTATGAAAAAAATTATTTTGGAAGCTCAGAATTTCATGATTTGATAGAAAAGAATACTACAGCTTTTCCTATTAGGTTTGATTACTGTAAAAGTTCAAAACTTTTTAAAGAAATTAACCACCCCTATTCCCATGTCCATTTCGGTGAATATGAATATTGTAGAATTCCTGTTGCATCACCCCTAACGCCTAACCAATTCTTTAGTTTTATAATTCGAAATTTTTATAATTACGCAATCAGGGAAAAGGGGCTTGTCTTAGCGAATTCCAGATTTCAATTTGATTTTCAGACAATAACAGATAATGAAAAAAAAATACTACATTTTAGTTATTTATAATTTGTTAAATATACTCCTAAACTCTCAGCATATTCAACTACTTCCCGGTATTCTTCCATGTTAATGGTGCGGTTTATTTCGGGGGTGGAGCCGGCGCCGTAGCAGGGGCGGTATTGCTCCATTATATTAAGGCGGGTGTTAGCGCCAATGTTTTCAGCAATAAAATCAATTATCTTTTTGGAATCTTCCGTGCAGCCGGGCATTACCAGATGGCGGACCAGCAGGCCGCGCTTTGCCGTCCCGTTTTCGACTATCAAATCGCCGGCCTGCCTGTGCATTTCGAGCAGGGCAGAGGCAGCAACTTCGAAATAATCGGGGGCCCCGGCGTATCTGGCGCTTAGTTCCCGGCTGTGGAACTTTATATCGGGCATATAAATATCGGCAATACCTTCCCAGTATTTCAGGGTGGCGGTTTTATCGTACCCGCCCGAATTATAAACTATGGGAATATTCAGCCCCTGCGATCGGGCATTTATTACCGCTCGTATAAGCTGCGGAGAATAATGCGAGGGCGTCACGAAATTTATATTCGAGCAGCCGGCATCCTGCAGTGCGAGCATGATTCCAGTCAGTTCAGCTTCGCTTGTGCGCCTGCCGTGGCGCAGGTGGCTTATGTCGTAATTCTGGCAGAAGTTGCACAGCAGGCTGCATCCGGTCAGGAACACAGTACCCGAAGCCGTGTGGCCGACAATTTCCGGCTCTTCGCCGTAGTGCGGGCCGTAAGAGGATATACTAAGCTTCGAGTCCATGCCGCAGATGCCCGTTTCCCCGGCAAAACGGTTAACACCGCACTCGCGCGGGCAGATTGCACACGATTCGAGGCTGTTGTATAGTTGCTGTACGTCGGGCATAGTGATATATCTATATTTGCTTATCTATCCCAGGGAGAAAAAAATCAATTTTTACACTTCACTCGTATAAATAATATCCAGGACTTCTTCCCATGAGTCGGCCTGGTAATCGGCTATCGTGTCGTGGGGGTTGTTGCGGGAGTATAGGTCGGGCTCGTCGCTGTTGAAGCGAATAGCCTTCATGCCGACGGCTTTTGCCCCTTGAATGTCTGTGTCTTCAATGTCGCCTATATGAATTGCATCGGCAGGCTCGGCCTCCAAATAGCCTAAAGCAGTTGTATAAGCCTTGGGGTGGGGCTTTGCCACGCCTGTTTCGTCGCTGAAGCTGAAAGCGGTAAAATATTTGAGAATATTCTTTTCTTCCATCAGTTGCCTGAGTATGGAGCCGGGAGAAAAACCGGTATCGGAGATTATTGCCAGCCTGAAGTCGCCGCTCAGTTTGTCGAGCGCATCGCGCACTCCCGGTATCAGCGCGGGCTGGTAAATCAGGTTGCAATTAGAAAATGCATCGACCACCCTGTCAATAGTGCTTTTATTTTCGGGTATGTTCATCTTTTTCCAGAAATACATAACCGTTTCTATTGTCAGAGGTGTCCTCTGCTCGTTTTTCCAGATATTATTAAAGTATTCCCACGAGGATTTCAGCGCGCCTGTATATTGCTCCTCGGTGAATTCCACACCTAGAGCCGTAAGCTCGCTCTTTAGTACCGAAAGCCTGTAAGCATTGCGTTCCCTGCCTTTTGACGAATCGAGCAGGGTGTTCCAAAAATCAATTGTGATTGCCTTAATTGCCATATTAATATTTTTTGTTTCAATTTTAAATGATTAAGTAAGATAGTTATTACTCATTTATAAAAAAAATATTTTTATTTTTATGTAACTTTTTTTAATTTACATCGTTAATAAAGTTGTTAACGATAATAACATTAGGAATATGGAAAACGATAAAGTATATGAAATTCTAAAAAACTTCGAGGAAAGCCTGACCGAAGGCTTTGCAGGATACCTCGATTCGATAGGCGGCAAGCCTCTGATGGGAAGGATATGGGGTTTGCTGTGCTCCAGGATGGAGCCTGTATCGCTCAGCGAGATTTCCAGAATATTGAAAATATCTAAACCGGCTGTGAGCAATACTATCAACCAGGCGGTATCTTTGGGATTAATCAGGAAAGTGTATAAGCCGGAATTTCCCAGGGAGAATTTCTTTAGTTCGGAAACGGATTCGGTCGATTTCATGTTCAAAGCCGCCGAAACAAAGACAAACCTGATTCTGGCAGTGATGGACAAATCGCTGAAAATACTGAACGACGCCGAATTAATGCCAGGCGACGAGAGAATAAAAGACAGATACGAAAAAGTCATGAAAACCAGAATGATTTTTGATCTTATCAGAAATGAATATCAAAATTTTACAGTACGAGTTAAAGAAAAATTAATGGAATATAATTTATAAGGTGGAAAAAATGAGAGTTTTATTACTAATTTTAATATTGTTTACTTCGATTAAATTGACAGCCGTTACACCCGAGGAAATTATTACTAAGGCCGAGGAAGGGATAAAAGGCAAAACGTCTCACGGTGTGTTTACTATGAAGGTCGTCAGGCCGGAATTTACCCGGACGGTTAAAATGGAAGCCTGGAACGACGGCAACGAAAACGCACTGATAATTGTGCTGGCGCCCAAAAGGGAACAAGACAACAAAACCCTTAAACGCGGCAACGAAATGTGGACTTACCTGAAAAATACAGAGCTGACCATGAAACTGCCGCCCTCGATGCTGCTGCAGTCATGGAACGGCAGCGACCTGACAAACGACGATATGCTTCGCGAGACAAACCTGGCACAAGATTACAAACTCAGGATTATGGATGATGAAACAATCGGCGGAGAAAGCTGCTGGCAGATAGAACTGAAGCCCAAGCCGGGCACACCGGTTGCATGGGGAAAAATACGCTACTGGGTGCGCAAATCTGATTACCTGCCCGCCCAGATTAGGTTCTACGACGAAAAAGGCAAGCTCCACAGGACTATGGAATTCTCGGATTACAAAATGATGGGAGGCAAAAAAACTGCCGCAGTATGGAAAATCATCGATAATACAAAAGTTAATCAATATACAGAGTTCATTACAAATTCCGTGGAATTCGATATAAAAATACCTTCGAAAGTGTTTTCTATCAAAGAACTGGAGAAGTAAACCGTGAAACTTGTTTTAAAACTGGCATGGCGCAGCTTGTGGAGAAACTCGCGGAGGTCGGTTATATCCATCCTTGCAGTATT
>DAINRZ010000204.1:0-6586 GCA_036741575.1 Kapaibacterium sp. (SeqCode) | reverse complement strand
GTATTGCCGGTTATTTTCTTTGTCTCGGCAATTTGCCTTGGCCTTATGATGGTTATGGTCGAAAGCATGACATCGAGCTGGCTCTACAAAAAAGAATTCGAGACAAAGATTATCAGGAAACTCAAATCGATAGCAAGCGTAATGCTTCTTATTTACATTGTTTTCAGGTTTGCCGATATAATTATTCGCGGTGCAGGTGATTATATATTCGATAACTCCTGGGGCAGCTTTCTCTTTTGGTCCGAGTTGTTCGTTTCGGCTATTTTGCCGCTGATGCTGTTCAACCTTCCCGGTATCCGTAATAGTATTAATTCACTGTATATAGGTGCGTTAGCCGGTGTTATAGGCGTAGTTTTCAACAGGCTGAACGTCGGGGGGCTTACCCACCTGAACAACCTGACTGATATTGGTGGCTTTTATTTTCCATCGTGGATGGAAATATCAGTCTCGGCAGGGGTTGTTGCCCTAGCAATGCTGTTGTTTTTCTATTTTATCGAAAATTATAAGGTTTGGGAGGAAAAGCCGGCCGATACAAGCTCTGAGCCGACGGCTAAACCAAAGTTCAGTACAAATTTCGTTTACCTTGGCCCGACGCATGTAGCCAATAGGGTAAGGTTTACGTTTGCGTTCGTTATCGCCTTCGGGTTTGCGTTTGCTTCTATCTCAGGCGACAGATTATCGGGCGAAGGTTTCCCGGAAACGCCGGTTCAACAGGCACGCGGCGGCGACACCTTATTTATCGACGGCAACAGGGACTATTACGGGGTAGCTTTCAAACATAAATTCCATACCGATTCCGTTAAAGTAAACTGCCTGGAATGCCATCATATGAATAAACCGGGAGATAAAAACACCGGCTGTTACGAGTGCCACAACGACATGTACACTAACGGCGATGCCTTTAGGCACAACTGGCACTCCTCGCCGGAAGGCGCAAATATCTCCTGCGCAGAATGCCACGACGGTAAAACGAGCAAAGGCAGGGAGTTCTACGGCGACAGTACGCGTGCGAGAGCCTTATGCGAAAAGTGCCACAAAGATATGTTTACCGAAGGTATGGCTATAAGGCAGGCGGCCACATACAAAACTGCATCTTACACAGACGCGATGCACAAGTTGTGTGTGGGCTGCCACGAAACCAGGCTTTCGGGGGATGCTTTGCTGAAGCAGAGGAAACCAAACCTGGCAGTGTGCTCTACATGCCATTCTGCAAAAATTCCTGATTCTAAAACAAAGCTTTTTACCAAAGAAAGGAAAAACAATTGGGTGGTTTTGCCTGCGGTAGGCAGGTAATTCGATACAACAAAAGTTTAAATTAATTATGAATACTTTGAATTTCAGGCAAATCGGCATTATACAAAGCCTTTTCGGCAGCACGGACGGAATGCCAATCCAACCGTGCTTTGCCGGCGGAGCAAAAGGAAAAGTAATTTTGGATGAAGAGTATGCCGGCTGCCTCGATGGCCTTGAAGGTTTTTCGCATATAATATTAGTTTATTATTTCCACAAAGCGCCTGCATTCCTGCCAGCAAGGAAACCTTTTCTGGACTCGGAAGAACATGGTATTTTTGCTATCAGGCATCCGGCAAGGCCAAACCCTATTGGGATTTCGGCGGTCAGGCTTCTATCTGTTAGCGGAAATATTATTGAGGTTGAAAACATAGATGTCCTTAACGATACGCCTTTAATCGATATAAAACCGTATATAAAAGAATTCGACTGCATTGCCGGAGCAGAATCAGGATGGATAGGAAAGAAACTCGCGGCCAGATAGAAAAATAATTTACGGCCTTTTAAATATGTTTTTGGCTATCTTTGACTTTTCGTAAAAGGGTATCGTAACAACAAAGGTTGTGCCCTTGCCCGCTTCGCTGTCGAAGTATATCCTGCCTTTGTGGATATCTACCGAGCTTTTTACAACGGCAAGGCCAAGCCCGGTGCCCGAAATGACCCCGACATTTTCGCCCCTGTAGAAAGGTTCGAACAGCCTTTCTTTGGTAGTTTCGCTCATTCCTATGCCATAATCCCTGACAAGAAACTCGACTTCGTCGGTCTTAACGTTAACGTCGAACTCGACAACCGATTTATCGGGCGAGTACTTAACTGCATTTGACAAAAGGTTGACCAAGATTTTCCTGACCAGGTTTTCATCTACATTTGCCAAAACACCGCCATTGCGAACGGTAAGGTCTATCTTAGATTTGTTCTTGGCAACCATTTCGACCTCGCGGCTCAGGTTGAGGCAGAATTTCTCGATATCCATATACTGGGGATAAAACTCTACTTTGCCAAGCTCGGCCTTATTATAGGCAATTATATCGTCGAGCAGTGCGTTCATCACTTTCACAGACTGCCTGATCCTGCTGAATTGCTCCAATTTGTTTTCTTTGGTCAGTTTTTCATCGTATTCGCTCAGTAGTTCGGTTGCCAGCACTATAGCCGTCAGAGGTGTCCTGTATTCGTGCGAAACCATTGATATAAAGCGCGATTTCAGTTCGTTTAAATCCTGTTCTTTGCCAAGAGCAGCCCTGATTTCCTCTTCTGCTTTAATCCTTTGGATTGCCACAGCAAAAAGCGACGACATCCTCTCGACAATTTCCAATTCCTTTTCGCCGTAATCGTTTTCGGAATTTGCCAGGGCAATCAGCCCGACAAGCTTGTTGCTCGACATCGAGGGGGTGGCAAGGAAGCGTTTAATCTGAACGTTCCACAGGCTTGTCTCGTAAGAGCGCGGGTCGGTAGCCGGCGAGTTAATAATCAGGGGCCGTTTGTTGCGCAGCACCCATCCCCACGAGCCGCTGTATTCCTGGTATGTTTTCGAAAAAATATCGATATCGGAATTTGCCTTAATGTCGTTCGAAGCCGAAATAATCCTCAGGTGGCCTTTCATGGGGTCTATTGTCCCGATGAAACCGGTCATCGATCCCGTCAGCCTCAGGGTATGCTCCAGAATCATATTGGCAATATCTTTTAATGATGGTATAACCATAATTGCTTTGGACAATTCTGCAATGGCTGAATTTACGCCTGCCTGCCAGTATAGGGCTTCCTCGATTTTCTTGCGTCCGGTAATATCTTCGAAACTTTCAATGCCGCCGATGATTTCGCCATCGGAATTCTTCAGCAGGTCGATATTCTTTGATACAGTCTTTTTATTTCCGTTTTTAGTGATTATTATACTTTCTTTGCCGATTATTGGCGTTTTTACTCCCGGCATAAATACGAATGCCAGGTCTTCCAGGTCGTTTTTCTGGTATAATTTGCACTTTTGGCCTATCACTTCGCCGTACGAGAATCCTGTTAGTTTGGCGATACGCTCATTCCAGCTTGTAATATTCAGGTCCTTATCGAATGTATAAATGCAACTCGGTGTCAGGTTGTAAACAAGCTCGGCATATTCCCTGGCATGTTTTATTTCTTCCGAGGCTTTCCTCATATCAGTTATATCGAGTATTGTGCCTACAATTCCCTCTACTTTCGATTCGTGATTGTAATAAACCGACCTGTAGAAAACGCAATCATGGCTGCTTCCATCTCCAAATTCAAGTTTGATTTCAAATTTCTGTATTTCATTATTCTCGAGAATTTCTTTGTCTTTTTGAATAATAAAATCTATCACTGCATTGCCGAAAATCTCTGAATCCGTCTTACCGATAATATCAGAATTGCTTATGCCAAGCACCTGCTCGAACGATTTATTGCAGCCCTGATATGTATTTTTTTTGATTTCTTTAAAGAATACGGGATTGGGAATAGTATCGATAAGGTTTTGAAGGAATTTCAGCTGGAAATTAAGTATTATGGACTGGCGTTTTCTGCTGACTGCAGAAGCTATCTGGCCTGCCAGAGTTTGCAGGTAGTTTATCTCTTCTTCGATAAACCTGTTATCCGCAGAGTATTCTTTAAATGAAACAGCCCCAATAACTTCTTCGTTGGCAATTAGCGGTATTCCCAGCCATTCCCTTGGGGCCAGTCTCTTGTCCAGATTATTATCAGTAAATATACTTTCTATCTCTTCGCTTTTCAGGTAGAAAAAGTTGCCGTTGAAAATTAAACCGGGGAAAAGTATCTCCGCTTCGGGTGGTAACTCCCCGGCAGTTTTTTTATCATGAATAATAACATAATCAATTTCTGCCTGGCCAGCTTCTTTTACTGCAATCATTATATTGGGGCATCCAGTAAATCTTTCCAGAGTATTATAAACATTACCGTAAAGGTCGTCGAGTGTGGGCGAATTGCCTGCAGACTGCGAAATACTATATATGGCGGATAGGAATTCCCTTTGCCTTATATCCGGTGTGATGTCCCTTGCTATACCTTCAACCACATTTTGCTGCAGTTTTTTGTCGTAGCGTGAATGTGCATCGACCGAGAGGAACTGTTTCCTTCCGGTTAGAGTTGTAAAAGGAATAATATAATTGTTCACCCTGCCTTGCAGGTTTACTATATCAAAGAATTTCAAAATTCTGCTTTTATCCCAGTTCAGCCTCACGACATCCATTCCAATGAGCCTTTTTTCATCTATCCCGAAATTCTTTTTGCCCGATGGCGATATTGTAAGTATTTTCCTGTATTCATCGAGCCTGAAGAAAATATCGTGCAAGTTTTCGAACAAAAGCCTGTATTTTTCTTCGCTGTATTCCAGGTCTTCCATCGCATTCACCTGCAAGCTGATATCCTCGATAGTACCCGAAGTAAAAAGTACATCGCCGTTGTGGTCTCTGACTACTTTGCCAAGGTCTCTAATCCAGATTTTCTCGCCGCTTTTCTTAATTATCTGCATTTCTTCCCTGACAATATTATTGCCGCCTGCTTGTTTATCCAAAAGCTGCTTACGGTCCCTGGCTTCGGGGTAGAATTCGAACACATTCATTTTATATAGGTCTTCGGGATTATCCACACCGAGAATAGCTGCAAGCGCCGGATTGGCCTGCAGGAAATCGCCGTCGATAGTAGTCCTGTATATACCAATCGGTATCTGGTTAATCAGGGTTCTGTATTTTTCTTCGCTTTCCCTTAGAGCTTCTTCAATCTTTATTCGTTCAATATTCTCCTGGGTTAATTTTTCGTTTATTGTTTCCAGTTCGACAGTTCTTTCTTTCACCCTGTATTCCAATTCGTTGGTAAGATTGCTCAGGGCTTCTTCTTTTTCCTTGCGGAGCGAAATATCTTTGAAGAAAACAATCATGCTTTTTTGTTGCCCTATCTCGGTAATAGTGGCAGAGACGAGTGAATACAAATAATTTTTGTCATTAGTCATGGTCCTGACTTCGAAATCGGAGAATTTACCAATATCTGCAACGGTCGAAAATATCTGCTCTTTAATTTCTGGTTTTTCCCAAAAGATAATGTCAAATTCGCTGTTTTCAATTACCGAATTTCTGTCATAGCCGAATACTGCAGTAAACCTGTCGTTTATATCGAAAACCTTTTTATCGTCGATGTTATAAATTATTATCGGCTCGGGGGCAAACATAAATATCTTGGAGAATTTTTCTTCGCTTTCCCTGAGTTTCACAAGCATAAAGTGGTATTCAGTCACATTCCTGAAAATACAACCGATTTTTGTCTTTTTTTCGTCGAAGGGAATTCTAAAGTAATTCTGCTCGAAAAATACGATACTGCCGTCAGTCCTTTTTACTTGTATAGTTGCCAGTTTGTTGAAAAATTCGGCGTTCCTGCCGTCGATAGCATTCATGATATTAGTTTTCAGTTTTTCTATCGTTGAATCCCGCTTTTGGCTGTCGGGCAGCAGTTCGAACTGGATATCCCAATAGAAATACCCTATCGCGTTTTCTTTTTGCAGCCCTGTGATAGATTCCAGCGCATTATTCCATTCATATACCACCCCTTCTTCGTCAATGAGCAGCAAACCGTCATTAGTGTTCGAGATTATATTATTATATTTCGCTTCCCTTTCGGCAAGTTTTATCTGCTTCTTCTTTTCGGGAGAAATATCTTTAAAGAAAAGAGCTATTAAAGGCGCCGAATCTCTTTTTTTGGATAAAGGCATTAATTTTATCTCCAAATAATAACTTCGGCCTGTAGTGGAAAACATGTTGTAGCCATTTTTTAAAAAGATTTTTCTATCGAGTTCCAGCGATTCAAGGACTGCTTTCCTCAAATCGAGCGGTTCGTCATTGTCGCTGATAATTTTGATTTTTGCGAATAAATTTCCGGTTAATAGTTCATTCGTGATTAATCCGGTCATTTTAACCATGGTTTTATTCACAAATTTGACGGCCCCGGCAGAGTCGGTTACTAATATGCCATCGTTAGTATTTTCGAGCAGATTTTCTATATCAGTAAATCCGCTTTTTATTGTATCGGTGCTATAAAGGCTCTTTTTGGCATGTTTAAAAAAAACTGCGATTAATATTGCTATAATACCTGCTACCCTTGCAGCAAGTTCGGCAGGCCGGTCTCCCGAATACAGTGCATGCGTAATATTTCTGCTATCCGGTTCGATAATAATACTTAATACTGAACACAGTAGCCAAAATACCGCAATAATAGCCGCAGCTAATAAAACATCACCCTTTTTCATCACATACCAAATGCATAAAATCTTATCAATTATTTAATG
>DAINRZ010000203.1:0-6595 GCA_036741575.1 Kapaibacterium sp. (SeqCode) | reverse complement strand
CTGATTATGCCGAATCTTTTTAAAAATGCACGCTATTGTTACGGCGTCCAGCCGTTGTACTTCTCCCACATAGGGTCAATGCTGGTGAACTGGCCTAATATATTGTCGTACTTGCGGACGCCGTGGTCGGCAAGGTTCATCTCGTAGTCAAGTTGTTTGCCTATGTACTTTAGGCGGGTATATGGCATAGATATCCATAATTCGTTAAAACCAAATCAATGAATCTAAAAATACAATAAATAATTGTTCTAAATGAACAATCCCGAAGCAAGTTTCGGGGTATCAAACCCGCAATGTGGGATTAAAACAAGCATTATTAGTCAATATTACAATCTTTTGTTTTTGTAATTCCTTGCAATCAATTTAGGATAAATGGCTTTCAATCCTTCTTCATATTTTCTGCTGCAAGCTGCTGAAATTTTACTTTGGCGCTTTCTACGGCTTTTACGGCAATGTCCTGCACCATCCCGATAGATTTCTCGGCCTGCCTGCCCAGGCTTTGTATGGTTTCGGCCTGTTCTGCTATTTTAGTTTCGAGAGCGATAATCTTTGCAGTCAGTACATTCCTTTCACCTTCAGTTTCTTTCAGCAGAAGCGATTCTTTATATTTGTTCTCGGTTATAATCTTTTCGGTTGCGTCTTTTATACCTTTAGCAAGTGCAGCATCAAGTTCTTTTTGGTAACCTGCGGCTTTTGCACGCAACATTTCCAGTTCAGTTTCTTTTTCGGTAATTGCTTTTTCCCTGGAGGCCAGGTTTTTCTCAGCCTCTTCCTTCATTGAAGCAAGCTGTCTTTCCAACTGTGCTTTTTCGTTTTCGAAGATGTCGCGTGCCTGCTTTTGCTCGAGCCTGAAGTTATAGTCGAATTCTTCTTTCTGCCTGTCGCGGGCTTTTTTCTCCTGTGCATCCCTTTCTTTTTGTTCAATCTGTCGCTGGATTTTATCCTTTTCCCAATCATCCTTCATCTCTTTCATTTCGGCTTGGAATTCTGCTTTTTGTTCGTTCATATCCGTCTCGAATTCCAGCTTTTTAGTGTTGTTAGCATCGATAAGCACTGAGAGCGACGAAGCAGCCCTTTCTATTTCGAATACTTCGAGCAGTTCCCTTTCTTTTGCTTCTACAGCTTTCCGAACGGAATTATACTTTTGGATTTCCTCTTCCAATTTTTCGGACATTTCCGAAAGCGCTTTCCCGAATTTTAATTTTAACTCCGAAATATCCTTTATTATGCTTTCAGCGGCCAGCTTGTCGGCTGTATCGATAGCAGTCTTAGTTTCTCTTGCGGCAATCATTTCTTCGGGCATTTGCAGCGATCCCTGAGCATTTTCGAATTCTGTCATCAGGCTGTTGTAAGCATCGAGCATTTCCTGCTTGGTATTAGTTGCTGTCAGCTTTTTTGATGTTTTTTTTACCGGCATATTGCTTTCCTGTCTTTTTTTTAAAAATTAAAAATATTTAAAGCAAATTAATAAATAGGATTATTTTTTGGGCTATAAATTGAAAAATTATTGGAAAAATGCCGTTATTCTTAACATAATCTTAACAATATTATTCACAGAGATAAAAATTTGATATCTTCTCTAAATTAATGAATAATTAACAGATAAGACTCTCATCCAATAAATTTGATTCAATTGTTTACTAACTCCAGAAATGCCGGGATAACAGAATAGAGCTGTTTCCTTCGTAAAGCAAGCAAGCGCTTTATAATAATATTGCCTTAACGCAAAATTCACAGTATCTTTATTTCTATTTCACACTATAGACGGAATTTTGCATTGCGTAAAGTTTTGTTTTATTATTTTTTATTTGGGTTCTATGCGTAAAATTACTTTCTTGGCTTTGTGGGCATTAATGTCCGCTTTTTTGGTTTTCCCTGTAATGGCACAGGAGGAAGAGTCGGCGTCCGATGAGGGTACTACTGTTGAATCGATTGGAGAGAAAATATCCGGTATGGAAGAAACAATGAGTTTGCTGCAAAACGATGTTCTGGGCCTGAAGAAAATCAAGCTCTCAGGTTATTTTCAGTTCGAATGGCTTAAAACCGAAGACGGCAGCAAAGGCCTCGGCCTGGATGCTTACGATTCCACTGCAAAAAGCATTCTCTCCCAGTTCAGGCTGCGCAGGGGCAGAGTTAAGCTGGTGTATGCCGGCGATATAGCACAGTTTACAATACAAGGCGATTTTACTAATGCTGGCTTTGCTTTAAAAGATTTATATATGGATATAAGCGAGCCCTGGCTTTATTATTTCTCAATTCGTGCGGGTTTGTTCAACAGGCCAAACTACGAGGTGGAGTATTCCTCCAGCCAGCGCGAATCCATGGAGCGCTCGGCAGTAATAAGGGCCCTTTACCCCAACGAAAGAGACCTGGGTGCGATGATAACTGTTAATCCCGAAGAGATGTTTGTGCTTCAATTGGCTGCTTTCAACAATACTACTACCGGGCCAATTTCACAAAGAATACCTAACTTTAGGGATGAGCCGGTTTATTATATGGCTCGCCTGACAAAAAGCTTTTCTCTGCCCGATGAAGGAATTGGAATAGATATTGGAGCGCATGCACGTATAGGCAACATAGTTTCCAATTCTGAGTATGTTATCGAAAGCGAACAGAATAAAGTAGATTCGGCCAATAAAATAAAAAAGGGCGATAAAATTTCAAAAACATGGTTTGGCGGCGAATTGCAGTTCTACTGGGACATTCTGGGCGGAATGAAAATTATAGGCGAATATATACAGGGTAGCACAACCGACGATATGAAGCTCGTAGCTAAGGCTGCCACTGCCCCGGCTGTGCGCAAGCGGGATTTCATGGGTTATTACATAATGCTTGTTAAGAGTATTACCGAGGACTTCCAGATTGCAGTGAAATACGATTCTTATGATCCTAACACGGCCATCGACGACAAGGATATTACATCGACATCGGACCTAACCAGGTCAACACTCGGATTTGGCCTGCATAATTATTCCATTCCTAATGTAAGGCTTTCTATCTGGTACGATATGATAATGACCCAGACAAGCGATAATATAGTTAAAAATTTAAAGTTACTCGAAAACGACCCTTCGGACAATTTACTTACCGTAAGGTTCCAGTATAAGTTCTGATTTATATATTAATTGTAAAGTTAAACTAATTATTAAGGATAATAATGTTGAAGAAAATAGCAATTTTAAGCATGGTTCTGGTAGTATCTTCTTTATTGATGTCGTTCTCTGCCGGAACAAAAATAACTATAAAAGGTTCGGATACAATGGTAATTCTATCGCAGCGCTGGGCCGAAAAATTCATGAGCAAAAACGGCGATATCACGATACAGGTTACCGGCGGAGGCTCGGGCACCGGTATTTCTGCCCTTATCAACGGGACAACTGATATTTGTAATGCTTCCAGGCCAATGAAACCCTCGGAAATAAAAAAGATCAAAGAAAGATACGGCACTATGGGTGTGGAAATCCCATGCGCCAAAGACGGGATTACAATATTCCTGCACCAGGGCAATCCTGTTAAAAACCTTACTATGCAGCAGCTCAAGGATATTTACACAGGCAAAATTACCAATTGGAACCAGGTGGGCGGAAACGATGCAAGGATTATCCTTTACAGCCGCGAAAACAATTCAGGCACTTATGTATTCTTTAAAGAAGAAGTGCTCGGCAATGCCGATTTTTCGGCTGCCTGCCAGAACCTGCCGGGCACGAGCGCTGTCGTCAACGCTGTATCCAAAGATAAAAACGGTATCGGTTATGGTGGCTCTGCTTACGGCAAGGGTATTAAACACCCTACAATAAATGGTATCGAGCCTACTGAATCAAATATCAAGTCGGGCAAATACCCGCTTTCCAGAAATTTGTTCATGTACCTGAAGACAAAACCCACCGGGTCAATCAAGAAATTCGTCGATTGGGTGCTCAGTTCCGATGGACAGGCTATAGTCAAGCAGGTTGGTTATTTTCCGATTAAATAACAAATACTTACAGTGAATTGTAAAATATTGGGAGCCGGATGTAAATCTGCCGGCTCCCGGTTCATTTTCGAATAAATTAACAGTAAAATGGAAAATAACAGTTTGAACGAAAATACAGACAAAATCAAGGAGTACATTGTCCACAAGCCCTTGTCTTACGGCAAGAAGTTCTACTTTGGGGAATTCCTTGCCGAAAAACTTATAAAATTCCTGGCCTTTTTATCGATAGCAATTATAATTGCTATTTTTTACTTTGTATTCTCCGAAGCAAAATTTGCCTTCGACGATTACATTATTGCCGATGAAAGCTACGGCGTAACCGAAGAAGCAGCCGGACATCCAAACGGCGAAACAGCCCCTGATTCTGCCGGGGAGTATGTCCCTGAAACATATAATCCAGATGAGGAAACACCGGTTAATTCTAATCAAACCGAAAAAGCTGAAGAATACAAGCCGGAGCAGTACAATCCGGATGAGGTGGCTGCCGAAACAAGCACAAACGAGATGTATAAACCGGAGCAATATAATCCCGATGAGCCAGTCGCTGCCAGCTCCGGCAACGAAGAAATATACAAGCCTGAGGCATATTCGCCCGACGATACTGATGCCGCTCCAACTGACACGGTTACAACAACAGATGATTACACTCCAGCAGAAGATACACCGGTAATAACCGAGGAGGCTATCGATCCGTCTCTGCTGGCATCGTATTCTTTTTGGGATTTCTTTACACCTAACGATACAATAGAGGGCAAGAAAGAGTTCATTTGGCAGCCCATCAGCGAAAGGCCAAAATACAGCATCGTACCGCTGTTTGTCGGCTCGCTGAAACTAACAACAATAGGAATACTGATAGCTGCGCCGATAGCGATTCTTGCTGCTCTGTTCACATCGATGTTTGCCCCAAAGAAGCTAAAAGAAATAATCAAGCCGGCAATAGAGATACTTGCCGGATTCCCATCGGTGGTAATAGGCTTTTTCTGCCTGATAACCCTTGCCAGCGTTATACAGAACTATTTCGACAGCGATTTCAGGCTGAATGCTTTCGTCGGCGGAGTGGGTATTTCGCTCGCTGTAATCCCGATAATTTATACGATTACAGAAGACTCGCTTGCAGCGGTGCCAAAGCATCTGAAAGAAGCCAGCCTTGCAATGGGCGCTTCGCTGTGGCAGACCGCATTCAGGGTGATACTGCCGGCGGCGATACCCGGTGTGTTTGCTGCGATAATACTCGGATTCGGCAGGGCGTTCGGCGAAACGATGATAGCCCTCATGGCAACCGGCAATGCAGCCCTTATTTCGGCGGATATTTTCGAACCTATCAGGACTATGTCGGCCACAGTTGGCGCAGAAATGGCCGAAGTAGAGCACCAGGGTGTACACTATGGGATATTATTCCTTATCGGTGCAATGCTGTTCGTTATCACTTTTACTTTGAATGCATTGGCCGAATTCTATGTGCGCAACAGGTTAATCAAGAAATTTACGGGTAAATGATAAAATGAAGAAAAGATTAAAAAAATCACTCGAGATAGGCGGAGTATTGCTGGGCCTGATGTCGTTTGCCCTCGTTGTAAGCCTTATATCGAATATACTTGTTTCGCTTGCTATAATTACCGTATCAATTTTGACAGGTTATTTCATTTGGCGGCGCCTCGATTTCAATACCAGGCGGAAAATATCTGAAAATATATTCATTGTAATATCGGGTCTTTCTGCAATTGTGCTCGTCGGATTTGTTGTTTACCTTCTATTCCATATATACTGGGGCGCCAAAAGCCACCTGACATTGGAGTTTTTTATCTCGGCACCCGAAGAAGGACTGACCGAAGGAGGCATATTCCCTGCGATATTCGGCACCGCCCTGCTCGTTATCATTATGTCGCTTGTTAGCGTGCCCCTGGGGACAGTAACGGCAATCTACCTGACGGAATACGCCAAGGAAACTTCGAAGATAGCAAGGGCAATCCGCTTTGCCATCAACACCCTGGCGGGTGTGCCTGCCATAGTATTCGGGCTGTTCGGCCTGGGATTCTTCATTGGCACTATTGGCCAGGGAATAGACAAAATGGAAATCAACAGCAGGATTGAGAAAATAGAAGAAATACTCGACCGGCCTGAGTATGCTGGCAAGCTAATACCAGCCGGAACCCTGGCAGCAGAACTGTCAAAAGACGCCGACTACTGGTCGGCGCAGATTGAAGCGCTAAAAAATAAAGCAGAAGAGGGCAAAAAATTATACTCAAAAACCCAGCTTACTTCATATATCAGGGAATCGTTCAGCCCTAAGTGGGGGCAGCCGGCGCTAATCTGGGCCGCCCTGACGATGGCTCTGCTTACACTGCCGGTAGTAATCGTATCGGTCGAGGAAGCAATCAAGACAGTGCCAAAGGAGCTAAGGGAGGCAAGCCTGGCCCTTGGGGCAACCAAATTCAGGACAATTATGAAAGTGGTGCTTCCAGGCTCGATAACCGGAATCTTAACAGGCGGCATCCTGGCCGTAAGCCGCGGGGCAGGCGAAGTGGCGCCGATTCTATTTACAGGGGCAGCTTATTACCTGCCGCATTTGCCCAATGCACTCAACTCGCAGTTTATGGAACTGGGGTATCATATTTATATATT
>DAINRZ010000202.1:0-6596 GCA_036741575.1 Kapaibacterium sp. (SeqCode) | reverse complement strand
TTTTCTTTTTTTTGCATTTCAATTTGCTTGACGAGTAAAGCCGGCGATACTGCAGATACCGGCACCCCGCCCGATTCGGCCCCGCAGGTGCCCGTGAAAACTTCGGTGCTGCCGCCTGCTGCTTCTATCTGCGAAAACATTGCCAGCGGAGTGCCCACAAGGTCAACACCCCTTACCAATTCATCGGGCCTGCCGTCCGTATAAACCCGGTAAACCTCTGTTGGCGTTACGTTGAAAGCATTGGGAATAAACCTGCCTGTCATAGTAAACCCACCCGTAACTTTTTCGAAAAGATAGGCATATTGCAGCCCCTGTTTCTTTGCTTCATCCCTCAGCATTTGCTTCAGTTCGTCGTAAGTGTACATTTTATTCGAACTGACAATCAGGTTGGACTGCCTCGTGACAGGCTGCCTGCCGGCTTCGGCCCTGCCGTGCCCGTTCGATTTCGGGAAATTAATTATAGGCATTCTCGACATTAAGAAGCCTTTTAATATACCGTTTTCCACAACGTTAACCTTTTCTGCCTTGATACCTTCGTCGTCATACTTATAAAAGCCATTCAGGTCCTGGCCTTCGAAGCTGTTTAGAGTAGGGTCCATTATTACACTCAGATTTTCGTTCAGAACTTTTTCACCCACTTTTTTCTTGAATGTCTGGGCATCCGATTCGCTCTTCATTCTCTGGCCTTCGATTCTGTGGCCGAAAATTTCGTGGAAGAATACGCCCGAAGCTTTGCCGGTCAGCAGCGCAGGGCCAGTATAAGGCTCTACAACGGGAGAATTCTTTAGTTCTTTCAGTTTGGCAACAATTTTCTTTGCATCTTCGATAATTTTTTCGTCGGAGGGCAGTTTGTCGGGGCTGAATGCCATATAAGTTTCATAGAGCGGCAATTCCATGCCGTCATCGGCTTTAATTGTTCCCGATACATAAATCCTTGCCGAAACATAATTCTCGGCAATGGAATTGCCTTCTGTGGAAACGAAGTATTTCCTTTCAATCACAAAAGTAAGCCCGGAATTGCCTACATAAATGTCCGGCTCGGCCAGGAATACTTCCGAATATTTTTTGATTTTCTGGTTCCATTTGTCCATATCGATTTTATAGAATTCCTGCGGCAGTGGTGGCTCGTAATGCACGAATGGGCTTTCGGCCGAGAAATCATCGGATTGATCTTCTTCGGCTACTTTACGTTCGAGGTTTGCTTTCACCTTGGCATATTTGTCTGCTGCTGCCCGGTAGGCTTCGTTGGTAGCTTTCCACAGGGCTTGTTTAACTGCCAGGGGTTCATCGTCGATAGGAACTTTCGAGCCTCCGCCCATCCTGTTAATCATACTGAAAGGATTATCGTCCCTTATTTCGTGGGAATTATCCCTTTTGTTGCTGCCAATCCTGACATCTGTCGTCAGTATTCGTTCCCTTGTGGCTTCGGATGTGTAAATATTGCCGAACGAAGTTGTAATATGAACCTTATAAACATCGTTAATCCTGTAACTCATAAAATAGGGTGGAAGTTCTTGTTTTTTCAATTCAACGAATTCCCTGTTAATTTCCGATTTCATGATATCGAGTAATTTTTCCTGCGACGTAAGGGAAAATCCCGGGATTATGAATGCGGTTAACAGAAATAACAGCATTTTTTCTTTAATGCATCTGAATATCATACATTACTCCAATGTTAAGTTTAACTTTGATGAAAAATTCAATAGTAAGTACTGATTTGACTAAAAAATGTTGCAAAAATTAAGAAAAAATAATAATTTTTTCTTTTAATAATAATTGATTTGTTGTAATTTGGTTAACCGGATTTATTATTTATGGTATTTTATTTAAGCAAGGAAGAATATAGTTATTCGTAATAAATGAATAAAAAGCAAACAATAAAATCTCACCTGGGAAAAACTTCCGGTAATATGGCCGGTATGGATAGGTTTCCAGCTATATTCGAAGAGAATAGTTTCGGCAATATTATAGAGTTTTCATCTGCACCGATAGCATTAATTAAAAACGGCAAGTTTATTATGCTGAACTCTGCCGGCCTTGTTTTATTGGGAGCACACAAGGCCGGGGAAATAGCCGGCAAAAAAGCCGAGAATTTTGTTCATAAAGACTATTTGGAAAGTTTTGCCAGTAGCTCGCGAAAAGAATTTGAGAGTAATTCAGGCAGCCTGATAGAGACCAAATTTGTGAAGCTCGACGGCACGCCCATCGATGTGGAAGTAAGGCTAAGCAGGATATTCTCAAATTCGGGCGAATATATTATTGTCGTTGCCAGCGATATTAGCGAGAGAAAAACTCTCGAGCAAAAATACCGCGAAAATGAGGAATTGCTATCCAAATTTTTCGATTTCTCATCGGACGGAATGCTGCTGACAGATGAAAATGGCAATATCGTTAAGTGGAACAAAGCCCTGGAGAGATTGACGGGCCTGCACTACCATGATGCTGTTGGGATTAACGTTACTACAATTATTAAAAAAATTGCCCCCGATTTTATTAAAGATTACAGCACCGAAGAAGAGCTGACAGCGCTTTTCAGGGGCTTCCACCAAGGTGTTTTTCCCGGAGATATGGGCAAAGCAAAGGAGTATGAATTAGTGCAAACCGATGGCACCTATAGGAATCTCCAGAGTATTATTTTCCCGATATATACCACCCGTGGAATTTGCCTTGGTTCGATAATCAGAGATAATACCATTAACGCTACCGCCGAAAAAGCCCTTGTGGAAAGCGAGCGCACGATAACGCTGCTGGCCGAAAACACAAGGGATATAATATACAGGATGTCGCTTCCGGAATTCAGGTATAATTATATTAATAAAGCATGTTTCGATATTACCGGTTACCAGCCCGAGGAATTCTACAGCGACCAGTACCTTGTGCGTAATATTATTCACCCCGACAGCATCGAGAGGTTTCTGCAGGATATCGATGAGATTTTTAACGGAAGCGTCAGGCAAAACTACGATTACAAGATTATCACAAAATCGGGCGATGTGAAATGGATTAGGCGGCGCGACAGCCTGGCATATGATAAAGACGGCAATCCCATTGCCATCGAAGGCATCGTTTCCGATATCACTTTTATCAAGAATGCTGAAGCGCAGTTGAAGCACAATCTCGAAAAGCAAGTGCTGAACACGCTTATCAACGGACTGCTTAATAAAGTGGACGATTACAGGCTGGTGCTCAACGAAATTTTAAATAAAATAAGGAATTTTACTGACAGCGGCTATGTGCAGTATTTTCAGAATTTCCCCGAGGACAAAATGTTTGTTTGCACAAGCTCCTCCATCAGGGGCATTGCCGAAGCAAAGCTCCCCTCGCAGCTTAAATACGAAGATATTTCAGGGCTTCAGGAAATACTGCTGAAAAATAATATTCTGTACGGTAACGGAATAAACAATATACCACCTGATATCGGAAGTTTAATTTCAAACAATAATATAAAATCTGTCGTACTGGTTTCGGTCAGCAACAACAGGTCGCTCTACGGTTTTCTCAGTTTCGGTAATTGGGGCACGCAAAACGACTGGCTGATGAAAGACCTCGATTTATTTATCAATATTGCTCTCCAACTGGCCCACGCCGTCGAAAGAAAAATTATATACAACGAACTGAGCGATCTTAATGCCAGCAAGGATAAATTCTTTTCGATAATTGCACACGACCTGAAAAGCCCTATTATGGGTTTCCTGGGACTGGCCCAGATGCTCTCCAGCGGGCTCGAAAGGTTTTCGATTAACCAGCTCAACAGGTTTTTCGAGAATATGTTCGAATCGACCGATAAGCTGTACCGCCTGCTCAACAACCTTTTGGAATGGGCCCAGCTGCAGCGCAATACAATGATTTTCACTCCAAAGTTCATAATTTTCAAATCGCTTGTCAATGATTCTATTGACAGCCTTTCTGCCGTGGTATCTAATAAAGAAATCTCCATACATAACAGCATATCGAATAAAATCAAGGTATTTGCAGATTACAACATGCTCGATTCAGTTGTTCAGAACCTTATATTGAATTCGGTGAAATTCTCGAACAGAGGCGGGCAGATTAAGATTTATTCCGAAGTGGTGAAAGGTGGATTCGTAAAGATTGTAATCGAGGATTTTGGCATCGGTATGCCCGAAAGCATTGTGAAAAGGCTTTTCAAAATCGACGAAAAGGTCTCGGGGATAGGCACCGAAGGCGAATTAGGCTCGGGGCTCGGCCTTATATTATGCGATGAGTTTATCAAGAAAAACGGGGGGCGTATATGGGCCGAAAGCCGCGACGGCGCAGGCACCAGGATGTGCTTTACTCTGCCCCAGGGCAACAAAACTAATACCGGGAGGTAATAATATGAATAAATATATAAAACTCGTTTTAGTACTGGCCTTTATCCTTGGAATGGCTCCGGCTGGCGGCGGAGAAGGCAAAACGGATGATTTTAATTCATTCGTTGCCGGATTAAGGAATGCAGCCAGGGCAGGCGATGCCCGGGAAATGGCAAAGTTTATTAAATTCCCACTTATTACGGGAACCGGCGGCGATGCCTTTTATGTGTATGATTCTATTGTCGAAGGCGAGTTCGTTTCTGATTTTTATCAGGTTTATATCTCGCCTTTTGCCAAAAAACTAAAATCGCTGAAAAAATCTGCATTCAAAAAAATAATTAAAAAGGGCGCCAACCTGGTTTCGTTTACCTACGGCAGCAACGACGAAGGGCTGAGCGACGGGCGGGATTATGCCGCTTCAATCCCCGACGGCACGGTAATATACGTGTACGAAACCTGCGACGGCCCGGAAGGCCCCTGCATCGCTTTCTTTGCCTCGGTATTCGGGGACGGCTACAGGATTTGGGGAATTACGTACGGCAGGTAAAATAAATAGGTAAAATTCCATTCAATATTCATTATGTTTTATTTAAAAAAAATATTGCTGTCGTTCGTGCTCCTTTTTGGAGTATCATGCATCACTATCGAAAAAGATATCGAAATCGCCGGTATCGTTTCGTGGGATTACTGGAAGCAGAATGCAGGGTGGGCCGATTACGATGCCCCGGATTTCTTTATCGATTATAATAAACTGGAAATATTAAAGGAGAAAATTAAGCCGGGCGGCTATGCTTTTATCGTGTTTGCTACGGCATTCTGCCTGGACTGCGAAGAAGAGGTGCCAAAAGCATTCAGGGTGTTCAGCGAGGCAGGGATAGAACCGGGAGCGGTTACTTTAGTCGGTTTGGACAAAAACAACGAGGAGCCATCGGGTACTTACGGTAAATACAAACCCAAATCAGTCCCCGCGGTAATCGTTTTGCACAACGGCAAAGAAATCGGAAGCGTTTTCGGTTCATTCAAAAGCTTAATAGATGATTTAATTGATATTATTGAGAGAAAATGAGAATATTATACATAATTACGGCTGCTTTTATATTTACAATTCTATTCCCGGGCGTGGCACGCTCGCAGTGCACTTGCTTCGGGGCTTCCATCGGGGGCCTGACGCCTGTTGGCGGCACCACGAACATCGGCGTTATACGGAAGGATAACCTGCGGGCTAACCTATTCTATAAATATTCTTTCGGGGATACTTACTACAAGGGGGATAGCGAGCTGCCCGGCGGCGATATCCGCAATTACCGGTCGAATTATATCAGCCTCAATGCAGGGTATGGAATAACGAATGATATCACGATAGAGGGCGAGCTGGGATTTTTTGCCCAAAAGAAGCAGGACTTCGGTTATTGGCAGGAGAGCGCCTCGGGGCCTTCGCACCTGATGCTTACAGGTAAGTATAAAATATTCAGCAGCATAAAAAGCGAGTTCGAGCTTTCGGCCGGGCTGGGCGTGCGTATGCCCTTCCCCGCCGGCAGCGATACTGCCTTCAAATTTGTCAGGCCGTCCAATGGGGCATGGAATTTTGGATTGAACCTTTTTATATACAAAGGTTACCATAAAGAGGGTTTCCACTTCTTTTTACTGAACAGGACGGAACTGAACACCGAAAATAAGTATGGTTATACTTTCGGCCCTGCCAATTTCACATCTTTTTATTCAGCCTACCAGCCGTTCCAATTCTTAACCGGAATTTTGGAATTGAGGAATGAACTTAGGATAAGGGATTATTTAGACGGCAAATACGCGGGCAATTCCGGCGGCCATTCTGTGTTGATTGTTCCTCAGGTAAATATCGATTTTTCGCCAGTGAATCTTTCGCTATTCGCCGAGCTGCCCTTATATGCTTCGTACAACGGCTCGCAGCTTGCCCACAAATATTCGGCGGGAGTGAATATAGCCTGGAATTACAATTTCGGCGCAGATTAATTTTTTTTAGCGTGCATTGCGAGCTTAGCGTGAGTATTCTTTTCTCGCAGAGCCCGCAGAGAGCGCAGAGAAATTAAGGAATTATACAAATATTATGTTTCCTTCCTTAGCGTGCTTAGCGAGCTTTGTGTGAACTAATTCTTTTCTCGCAGAGCCCGTAGAGAGCGCAGAGAAATTAAGAAATTATACAAATATTATGTTTTCTTCCTTAGCGTTCTTATCGAGCTTAGCGTGAACTAATTCTTTTCTCGCAGAGCCCGCAGAGAGCGCAGAGAAATTAAGGAATTATACAAA
>DAINRZ010000201.1:0-6630 GCA_036741575.1 Kapaibacterium sp. (SeqCode) | reverse complement strand
CACAACTAATTGTTTTTATAAATACTTACAGCCTTTTTCACGGCCAACTATTTAAATTATGTACAATAAAATGACACATTTAAATAAAAATTGATTCACAGAAATAAAAAATATCTTTAAACTGGAGCTTCCTCGTCCTGTACACTTACGTTTTGCTGAAAATCAATCAGTTCGTCGATATCCTTTGTTTTGCCTGTATTTACGATAAGAATTTTGGCATCGTAAGGTATTTCTTCACGTTTCTGGAGCAGCAAAGCCATACCTGCAATACCTGAAGGTTCGTACTTAATTCCCTGCTTATCTGCAATGTTCATAGCCTCGGCAACGTATTTTTCATCTACAAAATAGTAGTTTGTCATATTGCCGACGCACCTGTACTCATCTTTCAGTTCATGTATATATTTGTTGAATGCGTTTGCCGAAGGCAGGTAATACGAAAACAGCTTGTCCAGCCTGGTATTGGGATCATTGGACGAAGCCCCTAAGAAATGGCATTTGCTGAGCGAAACGGTATCGCTCATAAACCTGGGATCATGTTTGGACAAAAATGAATTGAAGTACTCCTGCTTTACGATATTCAGAACATTTATAAAAAGGTCGCCCGTGCCGAAAGGTATCAGGCAAAAATCGGGTTTCTCGCGTACTATTTCGTAGCTTAGCCAGTCGTAATAATTATCGCTGGCGGGGTCGAGCACTTCGCGGTAGGTAATATCGATACCGTTGTAATTATTAGTCAATTCCTTAATATCGTCCGAAGTGAGCAATCGCGAAGACAGGTCGCATTCATATAGTTCGCATCCTATCCTCGTTATATCCTCCTTAATTTTAGGATTAAGCTTCTTATCAGCAAGTACCTTAAGGCTTGTAGGAATACTGAACAGGTTGAATAAATGCTGAATGGCAATTGCAGCGCTCCCCGAGGATATTAACGACATCTGGGGCAGGCTGCCCTGGTCGGTATATTTCAATCCCTCGATGAGGGATTTATATTTAATAACAACTTCCCACGCAAGCCTGTCTTTGTGTGTTCCGGTGGGATTGGTGCTTTCGTCTTTCATCCAGACGTTCGAAAAACCCGGCACATTAATCCTGTAAGTCCTGGAAGCAGGAAAACTTGGCTTATAAAATGGCATTGGCGGGAATTCCGGCTGCTCGGGATTGTTGTTCGAAGGTATCCTTATTCGTTTATAAGTTGTTTCGAGTTTCGCATCAATCTTGTGGATTTCCTTTTTCCTTGGCAATAATTTTATTAGCTCGTGTTTGCTGTGCACCCTGTTGAGGAATATCTCATAAATAGACCCGTGAGGATTGTCTTTCAGCAAATCGATAATCTTGTGCAGGTTCTCGATAATTTTTTTAAGTTCTGCAAGGTCATCCTGCAGAGTTTTAAAGTACTCAGGCTCTTTGTTGCCTTTAATCAGGAGTTTGTGGTTTTCTTCGAGGTTTTCAATCCTTATGAGCCAGTATTTGAGTATTTCGGACCTGCCAAGCGAGTCATAGATATTATAATCGCCTTCGTATATATCCTTTAGCATAATATGGAATGTATGCCTGAAGTAGTCTTCAATATTATGTTCGGTAAACTCGATAAGCTCTTTCAGGCAGCTTTCATTTTGCATGTAATCCTTGCTGATCAGCGAAAAAACGATAGTATTCGGCCCCAGCCCGTCGTACATTTCCTTTAGGCTGCCCTTCCTGAAAGCCCTCGAGTTACGGGTTTCGGTTTCCACCTCGAACCCGAAAAAATCCGCTACATGATTTTTAATCTTCTCCGCTTCCAGCATATTGTTAACAGTTGAAGATATAATGATTTTATATTCGCCATCATCCAGATGTTCTGCAGAGTCCCCGTCAAACTGGTGTTCGAGAATCCTTTTCAGCGACTGCGGTTTGTTTGTTGCACGCCTTTCCTGCAATTTATGTTCGAGCCGGGTCCGCCGGAAGGCAAACAGGTAGCATACATCGATGTTATATTCGAGAAATTGTGAATTGGCGTCATTCTTTCTTGTAAAAAACAAGTCTCTGAAAAAAGTATTACCAGGAACAATATCATAGAAATCCTGGCCAAGTATCTTGATTTTAATTCCGTTTTCCCTCTGAAATTCGGTTAGGCTGTTTTTCATAATCGTTCTAAGTTCCTCATAGTTCGGCAGATGTGAATTAAACTTTTTGCTGCCGCCTTCGGCTTCGTAAACACCTCTCATCATTTCCCTGAGAATCTCGAGCTCAGGTTTATCAAGTTTTATCCAGCCGCTTTTTAAGTAAATATCTTCTTTCATCGAAAAACCGTCACAGTATTGATATAAATCTTATTTATTACGAGAATGTATTATTAAAGTTTCAATGATTTGATTTTTTCTATCCTTTGCAGCATTGTGGGGTGGCTATAATTGACAAAAACATAGAACCAATGCGGGTTCAGGTTCGATAGATTATGTTCCGAGAGCTTTTTCAGTGCAGAAATCATGGATTCTGGGTCATTGGTAGTTTCTGCGGCAAACTTATCGGCTTCGAATTCATTTTTTCTCGAAATAATATTCAGCAACAAACCCAGCACCAACTCGACAGGTGAATAAAGAAGCCCAAAAAACAGCAACCCGGAATATATTTCCATCTTATCCATATAGAAAGCTTCATAAAGTCCGCTGTGGCTGAGGAAAACCGACAGAAGCCAGAACACGAAGCCGGTATGGATAACGCTGATAACCGTACCCCAAAGAATATGCTTTTTCTTGTAATGGCCTACCTCGTGGGCAAAAATTGAAATCAACTCTCTGATACTGTGCTTCTGTATAAGAGTATCGAATAAAACGACTTTTTTATATTTGCCGAATCCGGTAAAAAACGCATTCGTTTTAGATGAGCGCTTCGATCCGTCCATCTCGTATATGTTTTGAACCGGAAACTCCACTTTAGCGGCATATTCATGAATTGCCCTGTTAAGCTCATCGTTTTCGAGCGGCCTGAATTTGTTAAATAATGGCATTATTATCTTTGGATAAAGCAATTGAATTACAAAAGTGAATATGGATACAGCTCCGAATCCCAAAAGCCACGCATATTCACCGGCAGTAATAAACAACCAGAGAATAAGCGCCAGTAGCGGGCCGCCAATAATAACAGAGAGAAATATTGTTTTAGCCATATCAGCAAAAAATACCTTAAAAGTTGTTTTATTGAATCCGAATTTCTCCTCGATAACGAATATGGAATATAAATTAAACGGAAGGGATACAAGCGAACTGAAAATACTCAACACCCCAATATATAGTATTCCCCTGATGATTGGGCTGTCGCTCCACCGGGTTACTGCATAATCGATGTAATTGAATCCTCCTGAATGCCAGAATACCAGAATTACAATCAGGTTTACCGCCGACATGATAATACCGAACCGTATTTTAACCCTTGAATAATTTACAGATTGAATCAGTTTATCTTCACTGTAAAGGCCTTTCAATTCTTTTGGTATGGCATGCTTTAGGTTCTTCATGTTCAAAAAACTTGCAATTAGCTCGAGCAGGAATCCTGCCGCCAACGTTATCATTATTGCTACTGCATAAATATTCAAATCTTACTCTTTTAAATATTGAAAATTTGTAATATATTAATTCCCGGTTTATTAACAAAGAATTATCATTTTGTATGGATAATGAATTGTACGATAAAAGATGGCAGGATGCCATCGATTTGATTGCCGGAGATAGAATGAGCGGCAGCACTGCCATAGCCCTAAAAGCTGTGGTATTGCTTAAGGAGTTCTATTTCGGGAATCCTGGTTGCCGGAAAAGTGAAATAAGGGAACTGGCAGAATTGGTTATAAAAGCAAAGCCTGCAATGGCTGCCCTGAAAAACACAGTCAATGGTACAATATCTTTAATCGAAAGCGGGAATGGGGAAAAGTCATTCCCCGGAATAATGCACTCAATAGCAATTGCTCAAATCGACATGCTAAACAAAGCAATGAATAGTATAGGCCGGATAAAATCTGTTCTGACCTGCTCATTCAGCAGCGCCGTAATAGATTTCCTGAAAATGGCGAGAGCAATTAATCAAGCCTTAAAAATCCATGTGCTCGAATCGGAATCAGGTGGTATTAAATACGGAATAAAACTCGGTGAGGAGCTGCGTAAATCAGGCATCGAGTGCGAAGTCTATCCGGATTCCTGCGCGGACGAAGCAATTAACATAACAGAATGCATTGTTACCGGGGCAGATGCGGTTATCGGGGGTAGTGGCATTGTAAACGGCTCACCATCGCTGATGCTCGCCGAAAAGGCAATTGACAAGATACCGTATTATATAATTGCAGAATCTTTTAAAAGAACAAATGAGATTATTACCACTAAAGGATTCGAATTTGTACCCCTCAATTTGATAACAGAAATTTTCACCGATAATATCTTTCCAATATCGCTACAAAATGCCGAAATGCTTATAAGCCATTTTAACCTTAAACCTCACCCCGAGGGAGGTTATTATACGGAAACATACAGGAGCGAAGAGATATTGGACGTGGCTTGGCTTCCTGACAGATACACCGGCAGCCGCGCTTTATCGACAAATATTTATTTCCTGCTGGAAAGTGGCCAGGTATCAAAATGGCACAGGCTAAAAACTGACGAAACATGGCATTTTTACTTTGGCTGCCCTCTCGAATTAGTTTATATCGATGAAACAGGCGAATTTAAAAAAGCGCTATTAGGTAATAATATACCAAATAGCGAAGCACCCCAAATTACTGTACCCCGAAACTGCTGGATGGCTGCAAAACCTGTGGAAAATTATTCGTTTTCCTTTGTTGGTTGCACATTGTCGCCAGGGTTCAGCTTTGATGATTTCGATCTCGGTAATACTGACGATTTAATTAGTAAATATCCGAATCTCTGGAATATTATTATTGATTATTCATGATTATTTACATTTGATTTTTGGAATTACATTGCTAAATTAAATAATTCAAAATTGAAAATTAGAAAATGTTTTGAAGGATATATTTCATTATGAATTTCGATATAATAAGTGTTCAAACCAAGGCAGATTTGCTTCGGTTTATTAAATGCCAGTGGAGTTTTTACAATGGAGACAAAAATTTTGTCCCCCCAATAATTGCCGAAAGGCTGGAGTTACTCGATACAAAGAAAAATCCCTTTTTCAGTCATTCCAAAATTCAATTATTCCTTGCAAAATCCGGGAACGAAATAGTCGGCAGGATTGCGGCAATAATTAATGGAAACCACCTGGGCACATATAAAGATGGTGTTGGTTTTTTCGGGTTTTTCGAATGTATAGATAACCAGGAGACGGCTAATGCCCTCTTCGATGCAGCCGCCGCATGGCTTAAGGGAAACGGCGCATCGTTTATGCGAGGGCCTGCCAATCCATCAATGAACGACGAGGCAGGAATGCTATTAGAAGGCTTCGATTCGTCCCCTGTGTTCATGATGCCATACAACCCTGAGTATTATAATGCCTTATGCGACAAATATGGCTTAGCAAAGAAAATGGACCTTTTTGCATACCTTCTCGAAAAAGAAAATTACATGACTGAAAAACTTAAAAGGCTTCATGATGTCGTGCGCCAGAGATATGGCATTACTATCAGGGAAATTAATTTCAGGAATAAAGAACAATTCAGCAAAGATGTAGGTACAGTACATGGTATATACAATGCGGCATGGGAGCCCAACTGGGGATTTGTTAAAATTACCGAAGACGAATTCCGCCACTTAGCTAAAAATCTAAAGCAGATTGCCGAACAAAAGTTAGCGTTTATTGCAGAAATTAACGGGAAAGCGGTTGGATTCACTCTGGGTTTGCCCGATATCAATATGAGCCTGAAACACAATAAAAATGGTAGCCTCTTAGGAGCTTTGTGGCATATCCTAACAAAGAAAAAGAAAATCAATTTTATGCGTATCATCGTACTCGGGATATTACCTGAATACCAAAAATCCGGCATCGATGCAGTAATGTTTTACGAAGCTGGCGTTCGCGGAATATCATTGGGTATCGATAAAGCGGAGGCTTCGTTTATACTCGAATCGAATACCATGATGAACAGGGCCGCTACCATGACAATGAACGGGAAACTATATAAAAAGTATAGAATTTACGAAAAACAAATTTGAGGGAATATACTTTGCTCAATCACGCTGTTGAATTTGTCCTTGATTATATACTGGAAGTGATTGTTCATCCCTTTTCGTATGTTTTCATTTAACAGGCATTTTGCTGTTGAAAGCCGTTAAATTCGAAACAGAAAATATTAGAAAATTTAATATCTTTGCTTTTAAAAAAGAAGATAAGTCAGGCGAAATGATTTCGCACTATTTCCCAATAAAACTTGGACTGATTTTCTGGTTTTTTAATGATAGTGGCTTTAGGGATTGTGTTGCTAATTTAACTTGATTTCAATATAAAAAATTGGGAAAAATTCTATTTTAATTTTGTGTTGCAGCAATAATTTATTTCCACCAAAAGCCATCCTTCTTTTTAGAGAATTAAATGCAGGGAATATAAACCCCACCCTTTCAGAGGCTGTGTGAAAAATGGAAATCCATAATATTTAAAGGTATGTTTTCAATCAAAACATCATTAGAAAATGCCATATAAGCGATTTATGAAAGA
>DAINRZ010000200.1:4566-6640 GCA_036741575.1 Kapaibacterium sp. (SeqCode) | reverse complement strand
ACCAAGCCTGGAAAAAGTTTACCGGAATTTTACCGAAATCGCGTTTTTTCGGGCAAAAATGGCTAAATAATATGTTAGGAGGGCTAAAGTGGGAATGAATGAATTGGATGGCGGAATATCGCAGCAGGAGCGGAGTGTCATCCCCCTGCCCCCTACCAGGGTGAATGAAGACTTGCTCCGCAGACTAATCAGGAATAGCTTAGTGCCTTTTCTCAATGAGCTTATACCGGGCCTATTATTTCAGTATCACGAAAAAGGGGGCCCGAAAGCCCCCTTTGAATAACTCTGTGTAGTAATGTTCATCGAATTTAACGGACTATTCTTAACTGCCTTGTAATGGTAGCACCGTTGATGTTCATAACAATGTTGTAGTAACCCGAAGTCAGGCTGCTGACATCGAGGCGCTTGGAATAGCTTCCTGTTGTTACGGGGCCGTTTATAATATTCATAACATTTCTGCCTGTTAAGTCATAAACAGCAAGCAGCATGTAGCCGGCTTCCGCAATGGTATATTCCAGGTTAGTTTCGTTGCCGGCAGGATTTGGGGCTGCTTCGCTGAGCATAAAGCTGCCGCCGTCGCCTACAGTAATTTCTACTACCGAACTGTAGCTGAATTTACCGTCGAGGTCGATCATCTTCAGCCTGTAAGCGTAAGTATTGCCAAAGGTAATATTCCTGTCGAGAACCGGGCCATAAGAAATAAACTGGTTGCTCTTGCCTGCAGCGCGCTCTTCGCCAATTTTGACGAATGAACCGAAACCTGCTTCGCTGACATCGGCCCTTTCTACTTCGAACCTCGAAGTGTTAATTTCGCCTGCTGTTTCCCAAGTAATTTCGATCCTGTTGTCATTGAGCCTGGCGCCGAATGAAACGAGTTCGACAGGAATAACAGAACCGCCGTTCTTATTCAGGAAGTCGATAATAGCACGCATAACAGTCTCCATCGATCCGAAATGCCTCCAGTCGATACCAAGGTAAAGCACATTCTTCCTTATTGAAACATTAGCGGTACCAGCGTTTAGTTCTTTGGGATTGGGGCAAATAACACTCGGTTCGTTGTAAAGGTAAGCGGCACGGGTCAGGCCTTCGCTGTCATTATATAGAGACATAAGTGCAGGAACCGGATCGGGATCGGCAGGTGTGGCGCCGGTCTTTAGGATCTGCTCTGTCCTGTTGCGCTCCAAAGTTTCGCCGATAATGAACCTTGCGGCATTGTCCTGAGTAGCATAAACAGCGCCGGCATTGGGGTCGGTTGGGTAACCCGGCAATTTCTTTGCATTCAAGGTATTATGTATCCATGTAGGATCGGTAGCGTAATTAATCCTGAACATCTCCTGGCTGCCGATGACAAGGTTTTTCTTGAGGTTTTCTTTGCCGGAAGCAATGAACCTGTCGATATCCTCTTTTTCGCGCCTTGTGAGTGTATTCTCATCTGCATCACTCCAGAACACAGTCTTATATATATCATAATTCACTGCCATTGGTTCCCATGCGGTCCTTTCGAACACATCGTAATACTGTTTCAGTATCGGGAATTCGCCCGTTGTATCCCAGCCGTTCACCCAGCCGAGGCTTGCAAATCCTGCAACGAGGCTGTCGTAATTCCTCTTGCCGGCTTTAATATCCTGCGATTCGGGGCCGGTTATGCTATAAACGGTGTTTTCGGCGCTTATAAGCAAGCCCATGGCAGATTTTTTAATATAGAACCTGACGACTTTCTCAGCGCTGTTATTTGCAATGTCTTCATCGGACTGAAGCGAAATGGCAATCTTATACAATGGTGTAACGTTGTTGACCATAGTTTTGTACCAGTTAGGGACAGTATAAAGAGAATCGGGGTCTTTATCGGTGCCGGTATACCTTATAAACCAATCGCCATAAGACAGAGGATAGAAATCCAGTCCTACGTTGTCGCCAAGGTTGACACTAATCTCGCCTGCTTCCGAAGATTCCAGTTTGACTTCGACCATATCCTGGAGCTCAGGTGTGCTATCAAATGTACCGGGAGCATCGGGGCGTTCCCTGTATATCTTGATATAAACATTCAGCACGTTCTGTTGCAGAGACCCATTGT
>DAINRZ010000200.1:0-4556 GCA_036741575.1 Kapaibacterium sp. (SeqCode) | reverse complement strand
ATAAACGGTGCATTCTGTCATGATATATTCGGCATCTGAATAAGTGGAACTTGTGGAACGGTAAGCGCCGGGTTCCTGTACAGCCGAAATTTCTGCATCGGTTGTCAGCAGCAAGCCCGGGAATTCAATTGCACCGATATCATATCTCTGCGAAGCGAGGCCCCTGGTATTACCTTCGGCATCGCTAGGCACATCGGCAAGGTTTTCGCCTCTGTTGTTGAGTTTTGAGCCTTTTGGCCACGAAGGCGTACTTTTTATCCGTAGTTTAGTGGTCCAGTCATCTACATTAGGTGTAGTCAGTTCATCCCTGAAATCGTCTATAACAGTATAAGTATCATTGCCGGAGAACATCTGCCATTGATTGAGAGTTGAAAAATCGTCCCTTGTGCCAATATTAATAATATTACCCAGTGAATCGATTTCTGTAAATAAGTACAATGCCGGGTGGTCATCGCCGGATGCATTTAGGTAGAATACGTTTCTGTCTGCACTTAAGCAGCCGGATTTACCTGGCAGTATTCCCTGGTAATAAATACCTGTATAAATATTCGATCCAGGCCCGCCGTTATTGTCTTCTATCGACACTGCATTATTCATTACTGCCGGCCATTTTGCATTTTGCACAAGAATCGGCACAAATATGCCGGTTGTAGTAAAACCGTCATTGCCCATAACAATAGTGTTATTGAAAATTTTATCCCTGCGTGTAAAGTAATTACCTATCTGAGGTGTGTAGAACCGGTTCATCCAGTCGGGTTCGGTATACTTGCGTTCGGTAAACAATGCAATGCCTACTTTATTAACGTCGGCAACGCCCGGCCTGATACCCCAGATTATGTTGTTTTTAATGAGCATGCTTTCGTCCACATTAGGCATTATGAGTGTACCAAATTCATTTGGGGACTGGCTAACTTTAATGCCATATGCGTAATTATTCTGACCTGGGGTGGTCATAGCCTGGCCAATATTGCTAACTTCGTTTCCGTCAACAACAAGGCCAACATTATTATATCCAAGGTCGGCCGATGATGTCCTTTCGCCGCCAAGCATTATACCGGCAATGTCGAAATTACCGTTATAACCGGCAATGTTGCTGGCAACACCATGAATTCTGTTTCCTTTAACAATCGTGTTTCTTTCGAAACCACAGAATATACCTGTCCTGCCGACATTTGTAATTATGTTGCTTGTAATCTGGTTATTATTATTATAGAACATAGTATGCTGGCCGGTGCCTGCTACGATTAGCGAGCCGATACCCAGGGATACAATACCATAGCTGAATCCGGAAATTTTATTATTATGAATAACATTATTTGAATTCATCAAAGTATCCAAGAATAACCTGTTGCCGGTTTGTGAAATATCGTAATCGACAAACCAGAAGGCAATTTCATCCATGGGTGCTATCGACCTCATAACGATACCGGCAGAATAACCGTATTTTATACCACCTACGGTTCTCCAGTCGCGCTCGAAAGCATAGGTCGGATTAGCATATTTCACTTTTGGCAATGTGAAATTACTCTGGGCGCCAGATGGATCGCTGGTGGCAATTACACAGTTTTTAATTGCCATATTGGACGTGCCCTGGCTCAGATAGAAAACAGCATGCATTTCGGACGTTGTATGGAGCAAGAACTTCAAAGCCCTTTGCTTGCCTCCGTCGATAATAATGTTCCCTGTAGGCGATGTATAGTCTTTACGTATCGATTCGGTGACAGTATTCAGGATGGCAAACTGGTTGAAACAATCGTTAGATTGGCCAAGAATGACTCCGATACCGCTCGGGCTGTATAGATTAATAACAATGTTAGCCTCCGAAGTCGATAAAGTCGATGTAGGCTTGAATGTAATTGTATTCTTGGGGCTGACACCATAAATCAGGCCTCTCAGGTCGAGTGCAGGGCCAAATCCAATTGGATCGCCAACATCGTAAGAGTTTGTAGTTAATTCAAACACAACCGGCCCGCCTACACCTTTCCAGTAGAGTGCATCAACTGCAGCCTGTATTCCGGAAAAATTGCGTGCATTGTAAGCCGAATCTACAGCGGGATTGCCCGTATTCTTTGCAGGGCCGATAGTATATGTGCCGATTAGCGGATCGATAACAGTAAAAGTATCTATAATTTCATCGTTATCATCAATATTATCTTCGATAACACTCACTTTTGCCTTTATTTCATATTGGCCTGGTAATTCGGGTTTGAAATAATCATATTGCCAGTCAACTGTATTGTAAGTAACACCCGAGGGAATACTCGTAACTTTGATATTTTGTTTGCTGTAAACAACCTGACCTGTGCCCAGGTGTTTAATCGTTACGGAAGTTGGGGCATCGGAAATATCATTCTGCCCGTTATTCTTGTATCTTATCCTTGGTTTTACAGGCCTGCCGACAGTGTTTTCCACATCCAGGCCGCTTTCGTCCAAATTCGTAGGCTCCAGAACATTAAGAGCCTGAGCTTCGGTTTCGGGAGATACTTTAAAGAAATAATCCTCTCCTCCCAGCCAAGGCCAGTAATTATTATAAGGTTCCTGTTCGCCTGCAAGGTAAACATAAGCCTTAACTTTGTACAATCCCAGGTTAAGTGTATTCCAGAATTTCATTTCTACGTCCATTTCATCGCCAAGCCTTAATTCTTCCGAGGGTATTTTTGCTTTCCAGTAAACAGAATCATGATTTACCAGTTCGTCGGCACTATTGTAAACATCAACCAGAACATAGAAACTCTGGACATTATTCAAGCCTTTGTTAGCTACCTTGATTTTGAAAGGTATAGAGCCTCCGGCAGCATAAATCCATTCTTTATTGGATTTGGGGAATACAATTCTTTTAATTTGCATGTCCCATTCGTTGGCAATGCTAAACATATAGTCGTTGTCATAAGTTTTCGAATTATGAGTGATAACGTCGGAAACATAATACAAACCGCCGGCAATATTGTTGAGATTTGTTTTAAGGTCGAGGCTGCCGTTAGGATAAGGCGCTTCACCGAAAGCTATGTTATCGCCGGGGGCTGTTTTGGTATTGAAATTGACGAGGACATCGTTTGTAGCCGAATTCGTAACATCGTAAATCGTTTTGTAGGAGGCACTTGCCGGATAGGATATCGGCCCGTGGATTTTACGCCTTACGGTTGCGCCGCCGGCTATGTTATTCAGAGTAATGGAAGGCCTTTGGTCGTTGCCATAACCACCCGGGTCGGTCGAACCGTCGCCATAGACATAATTCCTCCTAAGGTTAACGTCCGGTGAAGGTTTAGTGTTAACAGTATTGGGGCCGTAGGAAAGAGTCACGCATTCGCCATTTGTGATCTGATCAAAATCGGCATTACTCCTGACAGTAACATAATAAGTGTAACCGCGTGATAGAGGTTGCAATGGCCTGCCTGCCTCCCAACCATAACCTGCTGTACCGTTGCCGTTCGGGTCGAGATTTATATAATTATTTGTTGGGAACGTAGTAGTGTAATACCCGGTAAATCCTATAAGGGCATTCTTATAATAATAATTGCCGTATGGATAAGGTGTACCGATCGTAGCGCTGCCCCTAATCATATCGCCGTAATGGATTTCGATATTATTAGTACCTTCATAGAGCCTCACCTGGACATTATTCCTTGCAGAGGCGTCATTTACATAATAGAAACTAAAGTCACGCCATTCGAATGTTGCAACCCTGTTGGGCCGGGTGCCCGAAACCAGAATCCTCATTGTGTACAAGAACGGGTATGGGTATGTTGTGAAATTATAATAATTATAAGCAAAAAAGCCATAAACAAATGCGCCGTATTGCCTGTAATAATTCGGGTATGCCATATAATCATATTGCAAAGAATAATATGGATAAAAATACCTTGTATAATAAGTGGTCGATGGCGCCATCCTCAATCCGCATGCACCGCTCATCGTAAAATACCTCATTCTTTGACCGTCGTAATAGAATTCGAAGTCTGAGGGTAAAGTATATGCCAGATAAGAAGAAGCATAGCAGTAAGTACCGGTAAAATATGTATTCCACGATGCCAGGTGATTATAGGGTTTCACAGTTGCCTTGATTTGGGCTGTCACAACAGGTGGCGGCATCTGCGCGGCCGCTTCCTGGTAAACTCCTACAAAAGAGCTTAAAATTACCAGAACCCCGATATAACGTAATTTCAGATTCATAAACAATACTCCAATAATGGTAAAACTAATATTTTTAATATTCATATTTTCATAAAAAATTACATATTTTTATCTATCACTTATTATTCATATCAAATTGACACATAAATTATCAAAATGATTCAAAAAATTTAAATTTCCCTTTTTTTTTATTCAAATAAAAACTCTAAGTAACATACTATATTTCAAAAAGCTTATATAACTATCAAACAACAAAGTAATTATTAAAAACAATATACAAATACAGAAATTTACTATACTAAATTTTTAGGCATTTCAGAATCGTGTGAAAAATAATTAATAATTTATCAAATGTCAAACAGTATATTACTTACTTAATAAAATATTAGTAAATCTCAATAGTTAAGTAATATTATAATTAAAAT
>DAINRZ010000199.1:0-6648 GCA_036741575.1 Kapaibacterium sp. (SeqCode) | reverse complement strand
TTTTCAATAGGAATACCCCTGCGCGAAGCCACCGACGATGCATCCTCGAGTTCCATAAGCGCCCTCATAGCTGCCTTAACAGAATTGTGCGGATTCGATGAACCGAGGCTTTTTGTCAGCACGTCCTGAACGCCTGCCAGCTCCAGAATTGCACGCACGCCACCGGCAGCAATAACGCCTGTACCGGCGGTTGCAGGCTTTATCAGAACCCTTGCCGCGCCATACCTGCCCACAACTTCGTGGGGGATTGTATTTCCCTGCAAATTCACGCTGACGATACTTTTCTTAGCCGCTTCGGTAGCTTTTGTAACGGCATCGACAACTTCACTGGCTTTGCCAAGGCCGTAGCCTACATGGCCCTGCCCGTCGCCGACTACAACCAGCGCCGAAAAGTTGAACCGCCTGCCGCCTTTAACAACCTTGGCTGTACGGCCCACATAAACCAGCTTATCTTTTAATTCAAATTCTGATGCTTTATACTTTCCCAATTTATTCTCCTAATTGGCTTTTAATTACTGTTCTTAAAATTCCAGCCCGGCTTTTCTTGCTGCTTCGGCAAGAGTTTTCACGCGGCCGTGGTATAAATAACCGTTCCTGTCGAACCGTACCTGTTTAATACCTTTTTCTACTGCCCTTTTCGCTAACAGCGAGCCGACCACTTCGCTTTGCTTTGATTTGGACATATCAGCCTTCATCTGGCTTTTTGCTTCGGGTTCGATAGTAGAAGCCGAGATAACAGTGGTTCCTGTCGAGTCGTCTATCAGTTGGGCATAGATATTATTCAGGCTTCTGAATACTGTGAGCCTAAGCCTTTCGGGAGCACCCGTTATTTTCTTACGCACCCTGTATTTCCTGCTGATTCTTCTCTTCTTTTTTAAATCTTCTGCTTTCATGTTTTTAATTTATTTATAATTAAAATATTTTTCAATTATTTAGTAGCAGTCTTGCCGGCTTTTCTCCTGATATACTCGCCCTCGTAGCGAACACCTTTGCCTTTGTATGGCTCCGGAGGCCTGAGTTTGCGTATCTTGGCTGCTATCAGCCCGACGAGTTGCTTGTCTATACCCAGTATGTTAATCGTATTGGCATTTGGTACCACGAATTCAATACCGTCAGGGGGAATAATAAGTATAGGATGAGAATAGCCCAGAGTCATAAAGAGCTTTTTGCCCTTCAATTCAGCTTTGTAGCCGACACCTTCAATCTGGAGCGTCTTCGTAAAGCCGTTGATAACGCCTTCGACTACGTTGCTGGCAAGCGCCCTTGTCAGGCCGTGCAGCGCCCTTACATGCTTTTCGTCGCTTTCGCGCGAAAACGATAGAGTCTTGTTTTCGAAGGTATATTGTATTTCTGTGGGTATATTAAGCATTAACACACCCTTTGGCCCTTTAGCCGTAAGGACTTTATCCTTTATATCAACCTGAACTTTGTCAGGTACCGTAATCGGTTTTTTACCTACTCGTGACACGGTTCAACTCCAATTATCAATTAATATTATTACCAAATTGTGCAAAGCACTTCACCGCCGACATTAAGTTTGCGAGCGCTTTTATCTGTCAGCACGCCCCTCGATGTCGAAATTATCGCAATTCCAAGCCCGTTGTTCACGCGCGGAAGTTTATCTGCGGGCGCATAGATCCTCCTGCCCGGCTTGCTGACGCGGATCATTTTTTTAATGACAGGCTCTCTGCGGTAATATCTCAGGGTAATCCTCAGAGTAGTCTGCGGCCCTTCGGATATCAACTCGACGTTGCTGATATACCCTTGCTCTTTTAGTATCTCGGCTACTGCAAGTTTCAATTTCGAGCCCGGAATATCGACTGTTTTATGCTTCGCTGCGCCGGCGTTGCGAATCCTGGCTAAAAAATCTGCTATTGTATCTGTTACTGGCATAATTCTTCTAATATTTTATTATTTATTACCAACTTGCTTTTCTAATACCTGGAATTTTACCTTCCAGTGCTAACTGACGGAATACGTTTCTGCAAAGGCCGTATTTTTTATAAACACCTCTGCCTCTGCCTGTGAGAATACAGCGGTTGCGAACGCGGCTGGGCGAACTGTTGCGGGGCAGTTTCTGCAGTCCCTCGTAGTCGCCGATTGCTTTAAGCTCGGCCCTGCGGGCTTCGTACTTTGCAACCATTCTTTTTCTTCTTTCATTTTTTGCTACTGTTGATGTTCTTGCCATATCTTACACCATTAATCTCGTTTGCGGAATGGAAATCCGAATTCGGTAAGAAGTGCATGCGACTCTTCGTCCGAAGCCGATTTTATTACAAAAGTTATATCCAGGCCCGAAATCCTGCTGACTTTATCAACATCTATTTCGGGGAAAATAATCTGTTCTTTGATGCCTACGGAATAATTGCCCCTGCCGTCGAAGCCTTTGTCGGAGAAGCCACGGAAGTCCCTGATTCGAGGTGATGCAATATTAATAAACCTGTCGAGGAACTCATACATCCTGGCGCCCCTGAGTGTGACCATACATCCCACAGGCATACCCGTACGTAGCTTGAAGTTCGAAATTGCTTTCTTAGATTTCCTTACGGCTGGTCTTTGGCCTGTTATAAGCTCCATTTCATTGACTGCTGACTGCAGCAGTTTGATATCCTGTGTGGCCTGGCCAATTCCCATATTGAGAGAAATCTTTTCCAATTTAGGCACCTGCATAATGGATTTGAAATTAAACTTTTTCATTAGGGCAGGTACTACATTGCTCTTGTAGAAATCTGCAAGACGCGGCTGTGGTGGCTTTTGGTCTTTTGGGATATCCTCTATCCTTTTGCCCTCGAATGGGAATTCCCCTTTCTTGGCTGCCGATTTGCCGCCCTGCTGCTGTCCGCCTGCCGGTTTTTTTGCTTGCTTACCCATAGTTCTTTATTATTGAATAATTTTATAAATCTTTTCCGTTACTTTTGGCATACCTGATGGCTTTTTTCTTATCGCCTTCTTTTTCGTGCCTAATGCCAACCCTGGTCGGTTTATTATCGGTATCTGCCAGCATCACGTTTGAATAATGAATAGGCAGTTCTTTTTCGACAATGCCACCCCTTTGGTTTTTCGGATTGGGCTTGGTATGCCTTTTATGTTTATTTATGCCTTCGACGAGGATAGTCATATCCTTGGGGTAAACTTCGAGCACCCTGTGGGATTTTTCCAGGTCCCTGTCGTTGCCGGCAATAACGATTACGTTGTCGCCTTTTTTAATTTTCAGTTTGATTTTTTTATTATCTTCTTTCATAGTTTTTCACCTATATAACTTCCGGGGCAAGGGATACTATTTTCATGTAATTTTTTTCTCTCAACTCGCGTGCCACGGGCCCAAAGATACGTGTTCCGCGGGGCTCGCCCTGATTGTTGAGTATAACGGCAGCGTTGTCGTCGAACCGGATATATGAACCGTCTTTTCTGCGGTGTTCTTTTTTAGTCCTTACGATAACTGCTTTTGCAACTTCGCCTTTTTTAACGTTCGAGTTGGGCAATGCCGCTTTGACCGAAACCACTACAAGGTCTCCCAATCGGGCATATCTCTTGCCGTGGCCGCCAAGTACGCGGATACATCTCACTTTTCTGGCGCCAGAGTTGTCGGCTACGACTAAATTGGTTTCTTCTTGTATCATTGCTTTATCCTGTCTTTATAATTATTTTGCTCTTTCAACAATTTCTTTCAGTACCCAGCGTTTTCGGGCGCTCAGGGGGCGCGATTCCATTATGCGTACGATATCGCCTTCGCGGCAGTCGTTTTGCTCGTCGTGAGCCATAAACTTTGTCGCCCTTTTAAAATACTTTTTATAAATGGGATGGGCAACCTGCCTTTCGACCGAGACGATGATAGTCTTGTCGGCTTTGTTGGATACCACCTTGCCCTGTAAAATCTTTTTGCCGCCTTTTTTTACTTCGGCCTGAGGCTTTGGTGCTTTTGTTTCTACAACAGGTGCTTCCTGGATTTCTTCTGCAATTTTTTCAGTTTCGTTTTCCATATTTACTTGGCCCGCTCTTTCAAAATTGTGTGGATTCTAGCTATATCTTTTTTAAGAATACTTACATAAGCCGTGTCGTGCAGCTGGCTGAGTGCATGCTGGAATTTTTGCTTTGCCAGGGTGTCCTGGGCTTCGCGCAGAGAGTGCTCCAACTCTTCAGTTGTCAGGTCTCTCAAATCTTTTGGTTTTCTCGGCTTCATTTTACGCTAAATCTATACGTTTAACAAATTTCGTTTTAATAGGCAGCTTGTGCGAAGCAAGCCTTAGGGCTTCTTTGGCGGCATCTTCGGCAACGCCAGCCACTTCGAACATTATCCTGCCAGGTTTTACAACTGCAACCCAGCCTTCTGGGCTGCCCTTGCCCTTGCCCATACGGGTTTCCAGGGGCTTTTTGGTAAAAGGCTTGTCGGGGAATATCCTAATCCATACTTTACCGTCACGTTTCAGGTACCTGTTGATGGCTATACGAGAAGCCTCTATCTGCCTGTTAGTAATCCAGGCGTGTTCCAGAGTTTTCAGCCCGTATTCGCCGAAGGCAACCTGGCTGCCGCGTTGAGCTTTGCCTCGGTTCCTTCCCCTTTGTATTTTTCTGTATTTTACCCTGTTTGGCAGTAACATTTCAATTACTCTCTATAAATTAATTATACTTGTTTACCAATTATTTCGCCCTTGCAGATCCATACCTTGATACCTATGGAGCCGTAAATTGTCTGTGCAGTTGCCGTGCCGTAGTCGATATCGGCCCTAAGCGTATGCAGTGGTATCCTGCCTTCTTTGTATTGCTCGGTGCGAGCCATTTCGGCTCCGCCCAGGCGGCCTGCACACATAATCCTGATACCCATGGCGCCCATTCTCATGGCCGAACCTACAGCCTGCTTCATTGCACGGCGGAACGATATCCTGCCTTCGAGCTGCTGCGAAATGTTTTCGGCAACAAGCAATGCTTCGAGTTCGGGGCGTTTGATTTCGCTGATAAGGATTTTTACATCCTTTCCGGTTACTTTCTTAAGCTCTTCTTCCAGTTGGGTAATGTCTTTGCCGCTGCGGCCGATAATCACGCCGGGCCTGGAAGTATTTATGGTTATCCTGAGTTGTTTAGCTGTCCTTTCAACAATTATTCTTGCCACTCCGGCTTTCTTGAGACGGTTCCTTATATAAGAACGTACTTTCATGTCCTCGGAAAGTTTCTCGTTAAGATTTCTTTCGTCGAACCAGTTGGCATCCCACGACCTGATGATGCCCAGCCTCAAACCTATCGGATTAGTTTTCTGACCCAAAATTTTTCTCCTTATTTTTCTGTAGTAGCAACAACAATTGTTAAATGGTTAGATCTTTTCCTAACCCTGTAAGCCCTGCCCATGGGTGCGGGCTGAATTCTTTTCATTGTCGGGCCGGCATTGACGAACACTTCTTTGACGTAAACTTCAGCCGGATCGAATCGTTTGCCGTCTTCGTAGTTCGAAAGATTCGAGATTGCAGAGCGTAGAAGCCTTTCGACCTCGACGGCTGCGTGCTGGGTGGCAAAGCTGAGAATGCCGAATGCCTGTGCTGCGTTTTTCCCGCGAATCATATCTACTACCAGGCGCATTTTGCGCGGCGACGACCTGATATATCTTTTTAAAGCTCTAGCTTCCATTTTTTTATAACTCCGGTTTTTTATTTCTTTCCAGTTTTTTGATCTTTTCTATGGCCTGCGTGGCCCCTGTATATCCTGGTTGGCGAGAATTCTCCCAGTTTGTGGCCAACCATGTTTTCAGTCACATATACGGGGATAAATTTGTTGCCGTTGTGGACTGCTACTGTATGGCCGACGAATTCGGGCGTTATAGTAGATGCGCGCGACCAGGTTTTGACTACCTGCTTTTTGCCGGCTTGGTTCAGAGCGTCTATTTTTCTCTGAAGTTTATAATATACAAAAAAACCTTTTTTTAATGAGCGAGACATATATACACCCTTTATTTACCGTGTCTTGAACGAACAATATACTTATTTGAAGGATTACGTTTTTTACGCGACTTGAGGCCCTTGGCATATTTGCCTGTCGGCGATACCGGATGCTGTCTGCCGCCTCCGGATTTGCTCCTGCCTTCGCCGCCGCCCATCGGGTGGTCTATAGGGTTCATTGCCATACCCCTCGACTGCGGCCTGACGCCAAGCCAGCGGTTCCTCCCTGCTTTGCCCAGCAGGATGTTTTCGTGCGACGAATTGCTGACAGTGCCGAGTGTGGCATAGCAATCTCGTGGCACCATTCTTACCTCGCCCGAAGGAAGCTTCACCTGTGCATATTTCTCATCTACTGCTACGACCTGGCCGAAAGTGCCGGCGCTGCGTGCCATTTGGGCGCCCTTGCCTGGTTTTAGTTCGATGCAGTGCACAAACAATCCTACGGGGATATTTTTTAGCGGAAGAGCATTGCCGTCTTTGTATTCTGCGTCGGGGCTTGCCACGAGTTTATCACCGATTTTCACTTTGTCGGGGGCTATTATATAGCATTTCTCCCCATCTTCGTAATTCAGAAGTGCAATCCTTGCCGAACGGTTCGGATCGTATTCGATTGTTTCGACTATTGCCGTAACGCCGATTTTCTTGCGTTTGAAGTCGATTATCCTGTAGAGCCTCTTGTGGCCGCCTCCACGGTGCCTCGAGGTAACCCTTCCGGTATTGTTCC
>DAINRZ010000198.1:0-6691 GCA_036741575.1 Kapaibacterium sp. (SeqCode) | reverse complement strand
AACTTTCATATCAGGAGCATCGCTCACTTTTGGGAATGCTGTAAAAAGGTAAGCAAGTCCGCCGCCTGCCAGGACAATCACAATACCCACTGCAAATAAGGTAATTTTTAATGCTTTTTTCATGATTTATTCAATCCGTTCGTTGTTAAATATTACAAAAATAAAAAATTTTAGATATATCTAATTAATATTTTAGTGCAAACAAATAATTAGTATTCTTTTAGTTTATCAAAATCTTGCCGATAATAGGAATCCAAGGGTGGATAAAGATAAAAAAAAAGCAGGGATATAAATTTATGAATGTTTTGTTTTTGTACGGCAGCGAACAGGGAAATTTCGACGAAGAAGAAAAAACAAACCACAGCGGCCACTGGCGGGCTTTTTATGCCGAGAGCACATTACAGGCAATGGATATTGTCACCAATCACAGCATCGATGTTATTGTAGCCGATATTCAAAATCCAACAGAGGATACTAAATTCCTGGCTAAAATGAAGCACAAATACCCGGAAATCGGGAGGATATCTTTAGCGGGCAATAATTCATTCAGTTCCGGCTGCCTGGCATGGCCGATTGTCCATCAGCATATCGAAAAGCCATACAGTCCAAATTCTCTTAGAATGAAGATATATTCGGTTGTAAGCTCCTTAAAAAGCAACCATAACTAAATTACTGTTATTCAAAATCGAACGGCACTTCAAATTATTATTTGCAGGCCGTCATAGGCCAGCCTGATATTATCCGGTAGCAGGGTTTCGGCATCGCTGTGTTTCACCTGGTGGGCAATATGCGTCAGGTATGTAATCCGCGGATTAAACTCATTTGCAGCATTTATTGCTTCTTCTATCGAAAAATGTGTAGGGTGCTTATGGTATCTCAAGGCATCGAGCACAAGCACTTCGACACCTTCCAGTAATACTTTCGACGATTCGGGTATATGGTTTGTGTCGGTGCAATAAGCAAAATTGCCTATCCTGAAACCGTAAACATTCAGTACCCCGTGCAACAGCGGTATCGGCACTATTTCCAGATTGCCTATTGCCAAAGGGCCTCCGTCCAATATGTTGACATTTACCATAGGTACTCCTCCACCAATCTGTTCCGGAGGCTCGAAGGCATAGAAAAATGTCCTCCTGAGCTTTTCATGGGTTTCATCGTCTGTATAAATCTCAACCGGTTTTCTTGTTTTATAATTAAAAGCCCTTAGGTCGTCGAAACCGCCAATATGATCGAAATGGCTGTGTGTATAGAACACAGCATCCAGCTGTTCGACATTATTGTCTAACATCTGCCTGCGAAAATCGGGCGATGTGTCTATTAAAACAGTAGTATTGCCCGATTCAACCAGCAGCGAAGTGCGCTGCCTTTTGTCCTTTTGATCGGTAGAAGTGCAAGTAGGGCATTGACAAGCTATAGTAGGAATACCCGAGGAAGTACCTGTGCCAAGAAGGGTAAACCTGGTTTTGTCTTCCGGTAGAAGTTCTTTGTTATACATGTTTACCGGCGTGGTAAGAACTTCTGACAAGCGGGCCCGACTCGACATGGCCGAATCCCAGCCCAATGCCATATGCTTTGTATTCGTCAAATTCCGAAAGCCTTACATACCTTTTCACTTGGGCATGTTTACGCGAGGGCTGCAAATATTGGCCTATTGTAATGATTTCCGCACCTGTATTCTTAATATCGCTCATAACGGCAAAAACCTCTTTGTTAGTCTCTCCCAGTCCAACCATTATACCCGATTTAACCTTGAATCCCTTGTCGGCAGAATGCTTCAAAATTGCCAGGGAAGTTTCATATTTAGCTTTTGGCCTAATTTTAGAATAAAGAGACGGCACAGTTTCGATGTTGTGATTCAGAATATCCGGATTTTCTCCGAGTACGGCATCTACATCCCGAAAACTCCCGCAAAAATCAGGGATTAATACTTCAATAGTAACTCCCGGATTCAACATCCTGGTTTGCCTGATAGTTTCGGCCCAATGGTGCGATCCGCCGTCAGGCAGGTCATCTCGATTGACGGAAGTAATCACGGCATGGCGCACATTCATAGTATTAACGGATTCGGCAATCCTAAGCGGTTCATCGGGATCGAGCGGCAACGGCTTATTTGACCTGATTGCACAAAACCTGCAGTTTCTGGTGCAAATATCACCCATAATCAGGAAAGTAGCAGTGCCGAGGTTCCAGCATTCGTTAATGTTAGGGCAGCGTGCTTCCTCGCAAACTGTATGCAGCTTTTGTTCCCTAAGCAGCACCCTAAGCTGCGAGAATCCCTTACCGCCTGATGGCCTGATTTTAAGCCAATCAGGGCGGGGGATATGCCCACCGCCCTGATGTTCCTGTAAACTATTTTCTAATTTATGCATAGAGAGTATAAATTCTATCCCAAATATGCCCTCAGCGATTTAGACCTCGATGCATGGCGAAGCCTGCGTATCGCCTTTTCTTTAATCTGCCTGACACGCTCGCGTGTCAGGTTGAACTTCTCGCCGATTTCTTCCAAAGTCAGGCACTGGCAATCAAGCCCGAAATACAACTTGATTACCTCTGCTTCCCTTTGGGAAAGTGTAGTAAGCACCTGCTGCACCTCTACTTTCAGCGATTCGCGGATAAGCTCGGAATCGGGCGGCGGCTGCATTTCGTTGGGCAAAATATCCAGAAGCCTGTTGTCTTCGCCCTGCACGAATGGTGCGTCCACCGAAAGGTGCCTGCCAGAAATCTTGATTGTTTCAGCAATTTCGGGAATACTCATATCCAACTGCTCGGCAAGCTCGGCGGCAGTAGGTTCGCGCTCGAACTTCTGTTCGAGTTCGCTGAACTTCTTTCCGATTTTATTCAATGCGCCAACCCTGTTCAGCGGCAGCCTGACTATTCGGGATTGCTCTGCCAAGGCCTGGAGGATTGATTGCCTTATCCACCATACGGCATACGATATAAACTTGAATCCCCTGGTCTCGTCGAAACGCTTGGCAGCTTTGATAAGGCCGAGATTTCCTTCATTTATCAGGTCGCCAAGCGAGAGTCCCTGGTTTTGGTATTGCTTGGCAACTGATACCACAAAACGAAGATTAGCCTTGACCAACCGCTCGAGCGCAAAAGTGCCTTCCATGCCGCCTCTTTTTATTCTTTGGGCAAGATCTATTTCGTCGTCAGGATTAAGAAGCTCCACCCTTCCTATCTCCTGAAGGTATTTGTCTAATGACTGGCTTTCACGATTGGTATATTGTTTTGTGATTCTCATTCACTATCCCGAATTTATTCAATAATTTTATACAAACATTTATTTACATTTTCATTATATCCATGCCAATGACGTGTTTACTTTCTTACTATTTTATTAATCCAAATCCAATAATTACAAATTACAAATCATTAAAATTACGAAACTTTTATTACAATTTTAACTGAATTATTAATTCATTCTGCTGCCGGCATTACTGCCCGTTGTCAGCAAATTCTTGTACTTATCTGTTTTTAATAGGTTTACCGAAGTTCTTATATTAATATCGTTGGCTATGCTGTATTTTACCAAATCAGGTTCTGCCATAAACCGGCTTTTAATTTCAAATTCCAGCAGCTTTTTCAATTCATCGAAGTTCAATTCGAAAGGATCCTTTTTATCTTTTGCAAGTGCTTTTTCGAGCCTGCCTATAAGCCTCACAGCTTCCCTGGTGGCGCCTGTACTATCGGCAATGGCTTTCAGCCTGTTTGCCGTTTCGATTATCGGAGGCTCCCAAATAAATTTCTTTAGTGTCAGGTATTCCTTGAACTTAGCCAACAATCGCTTATCTACGGCGAAAGTTTCCGGCAGGGTGTCGTATTGGGCAGCTACCCTGTTGGCAAAATTGAAAATATGGGTTGTCCTTGCAAGCTTCACTGTAAAATCCGAATAGAAATCAGCCGGTTCGATAACGGAATCGGGCATAATGCCTTTCGATTCGTAAACCTTTCTGCCGTTTTTGGTATAAAAAACAGAATCGGAGATTATTTCCCTAACCTGTTTGTCCCCGTTTTTCCCGGTATATTCCAATCTCTGTATGCACCTGCCCGATGGAGTGTAATACCTTGCCGTTGTCATTTTCAGGTTCGATTTGTGGGGTAGCTCAATTATCGACTGCACCAGGCCCTTGCCAAAAGACCGCCTGCCAAGTATTAAACCCCGGTCATGGTCCTGGATGGCTCCGGCCAGCACTTCGCTTGCACTTGCGCTGTTTTCGTTAATTAATACGGCAATTGGCAGAGTGGTGTCGTGGACACTGCTCCTCGATTTATATATAATTTCGTCCGAACCGTTGCGGCCCCTTGTGGTAACTATTTCGGAACCTTCGGGCAAAAACAGCTCGCTTATTCCTATAGCCGCATCGAGCAGCCCGCCTGGATTGTTCCTTATGTCGATAATCAGCCCTTGAATTGAATATTTATTCTTCAACTCGTTGAGTGCGAGTTTCACTTCATTGGCAGAAAACCTTGAAAACCTGTCCAGCTTTATATATCCAATATCACTTGCCGCAAGTCCATAATATGATATATTCTTAATTTCTATCTCGCGCCTTGTAATGGTATATTTCAGGGTGTCGGCCCTGCCGTCCCTTATCAGCCATAAATCGACTCTGGTGCCGGGGGCGCCTTTAGTGTATTTCCTGATATTATCCGATTTTTCGAACAAAATGACGTTGTTATCAATTTTATAAATCCTGTCGCCTATCCTGATGCCGCTTTCCCTGGCGGGATAGCCGTCGTAAACACCGGTGACGGTGAGCATACTGTCTCTGTTGCCGACGCTGATGCCCAGCCCGACATAGCTGCCGCTGGCTATAATATCAATATCCTCGGATTCCGATGGGTCCATAAATACAGTATATGGGTCGAGGTTTGATAGCATACCGTCGATACCATTGGCCATCAGGGCTTCGGGGTCTATTTCCAAAACGTAATTTTTATTCAGTTCCCTGAATATTGCTCCGTAGATGTCGAAAGATTTATTCGTTTTCAGGTAATAATCATCGTCTTTGGCCACAGCCGAAACATTCAGCAGGGCAAAGAAAACAGCCGCAAAAATTGATAACTTCATTGCACCAGTCAATTTATAATTAATGAGTTAAGGGACGTTGCCCTTTTGTTATCATTGTTTACTTATTCAATTTATCAAAAATATAACTTTTAAGCCTTCCGGCATCTACTCTCTCCTGCTGCATAGTGTCCCTTTGCCTCACAGTTACCGTATTGTCTTCGAATGACTGTCCGTCTATCGTTATGCAGAATGGAGTGCCGATTTCGTCCTGGCGGCGGTATCGCCTGCCAATTGCGCCTGATGTATCAAAAAAAGCTTTAAAGGTTTTCTGCAGGTCCTTATGTATTTTATCTGCCATTTCGGGCATACCGTCCTTATTAACCAAGGGGAATACGGCAGCGGTCATTGGGGCCAGTTTCCAGTTGAATCGCAGGACAGTCCTTTTGTCTGTTTTGCCGCTATCGTCAGCTATTTCTTCTTCGTCGTAGGCATTGCACAAGAAAGCCATAAATGAACGAGATACACCGCCGGAAGTCTCAATAACATAAGGGACAAACCTGTCTTTATTTACAGTATCGACGTATTCCAGCTTCTTGCCGGATACAGACTGATGGGCCTGTAGGTCGAAGTCGGTACGGGAGTGGATGCCTTCGATTTCTCCCCAGCCAAACGGGAACAGAAATTCAATATCATGGGCACGGTTGGCATAGTGGGCCAGCTTGTCATGTTCTTTGAACCGTATGCTTTCAGGCTTCATGCCCATATCCAGGTACCACTGCCATCTTTCGTTCTTCCAATAGTCGTAGGCTTCCATTTCTGTGCCGGGCTTGACGAAGTATTGCATTTCCATCTGTTCGAATTCGCGGGTGCGGAACAGGAAATTCTTGGTATTTATTTCATTCCTGAAAGCTTTGCCTATTTGCGCAATACCAAAAGGCACTTTTTGGCGTGATGTTTCCATAACATTTTTGAAATTCACGTATATTCCCTGGGCGGTCTCGGGACGCAGAAATATGGCGTTGCTGCTGTCTTCCACTGGCCCGATGAAGGTCTTGAACATAAGGTTGAAATTCCTTACTTCGGTCCATTCGGTAGAGCCGGACACCGGATCGGGAATCTGGTATTCTACAATAATATTATAATAATCAACTGGTTCTATTGCCTGCGACAGCCTTGATTCCAGTGCGGCGGCTATGTCGTGTTTTTTCTTTTTGTGCAGCCTGTCGATATACTCTTCGATTAGGTTATCGGCCCTGTAGCGGCCCTTGCTCTGCTTGTTATCTATCATTGGATCGCTGAACTGCGCCACATGCCCCGAGGCTTCCCATGTCTTAGGGTGCATGAGTATTGATGCGTCGATACCTTCAATATCCTCGCGATAGGTCATTGCTTTCCACCATTCTTCCTTGATATTTTTAAGAAGCTCCACCCCTAATGGGCCGTAATCCCAGCAGCCGTTCAGGCCGCCGTATATTTCCGACGACTGGAAAACAAAACCTCTGTGCTTTGCAAGCGAAATGACGGTATCAAGTTTCAGCATAATTACCTTTTGAATATTATATTATTACAAAATTTGTAAATTTAAAAATACTATGACTTTTTACCGGGCAATTATGTTGTTTGATTAATAATAATTAAAATATTTTAATAATTATGAAATTATATTTAAATTTGCAG